>JBBSMF010000024.1:0-9787 GCA_038233295.1 Candidatus Limnocylindrales bacterium
CATGCTGATCTTCGTGGCCGCCGGCCTTGTGGCGTTCTCGGTACATGCGCTCGGGGAGGCGGGTCTGATCAGGAACACGGGTGAACTCTTCGACCTCGGCGGCGTGCTGCCCGAGACGAGCCTGTTCGGATCGCTGCTGGCCGGCCTCTTCGGATATCGATCGGCGCCAACGCCGCTGGAAGCCCTGGGGTACCTGATGTATCTGGTCCCGGTCCTGTTGCTGTTCCTGTTCGGTGAGCGCATCGTCCGAGCTCGGCAGGTCGCCCGGGCTTGACCCACCGACTGCGCATGACCCCGCAGCTCAAGCCCAAGTATCGCAAGGAGTCGTTCGTGGCCCTCTGTCCGCCGCACCAGACCGCCCCTCTGGCCACCGTCATCGCGCTGGGCGTGCTGACGGCTGGGTGTTCCATGAGCGCGCCCCCCTCTGGCCTGGCGGACAGCGCGCCCGTGAGCGTCCGAGCCTCTGAGTACCGATTCGATCCGTCAGCGATGTCGGTCCCGGCCGGGGCCGTCACCTTCCGTGTCGAGAACGTGGGGACCGTCGAGCATGAGTTCGAGATCTTCGAGGGCGAGCAGGTGGTCGACGAGATCGAGGGTCTCGTGCCCGGTTTGAGCCGAGATCTCACGGTCATCCTCGAGGCGGGCGACTACACCTACGTCTGCAAGCTGCCCGGACACGAGGAAGCGGGCATGACCGGGCAACTGACGGTGACCGACGCCTGAGACGGATGCCCCGGCGGTCGTCGTGGCGTGGGCTAGACTCGGGACGATGGGTGCCAAGACCGTCCGCGGAGAGCCGGCTGAGGCCGGCCATCGGATCGCCGCGCGGGACGATACAGAGGTGGGCGCGTACCTCGAGGTCGCGCTCGATGCTCTGAACCCTGAAAGGATGGCGGAAGTGCCTCCGGCCGCTGACGCGCCGGACACCGTTATCGTCCTCGACTTCGGATCGCAGTACGCGCAGCTCATCGCGCGCCGTCTACGCGAGCTCAACGTCTACTCCGAACTGATGCCGCATGACACGCCGCTGGCCGAGCTCGAGCGGCGCGGCGCCAAGGCGGTCATCCTCTCCGGCGGCCCCGCCTCGGTCTACGACGACGACGCGCCGCGCGCCGACCCGGCGCTCTGGTCCGGCCGGATCCCGGTGCTCGGCATCTGCTATGGGCTGCACCTCATGGCCCACGAGCTGGGCGGTGATGTCGAGGCGGCGAAGCGCCGCGAGTACGGGCCGGCACGGGTCACGGTCACCTCGGCCGATGGCCTCTTCCGCGGCCTGGCCAGGGAGCAGCCGGTGTGGATGAGCCACGGCGACAGCATCCGCCGGCCGCCGGACGGCTTCGTCGCCCTGGCCAGCACCGACTCCACGCCCTTCGCCGGCCTGGCTGACACGGAACGCGGCCTGTACGGCATCCAGTTCCATCCTGAGGTGGTGCACACGCCGGCCGGTCGCGAGATCCTGCGCAACTTCGTGGTGGGCATCGCCGGCGTGCGGCCCGAGTGGACGGCGGCCAACCTGATCGAGACGACCGTGGCCGCGGTCCGCGCCCAGGTGGGCAAGGGACACGTCATCTGTGCCCTGTCCGGTGGCGTGGACTCGGCCGTGGCAGCCACGCTCGTGCACCGTGCCGTGGGCGACCAGCTGACCTGCATCTACGTCGATCACGGCCTCATGCGCAAGCGCGAATCGGAGCTCCTGCGCGAGACGTTCGCCCAGAACTTCGGCATGGACCTCCTGATGATCGACGCGCGCCAGCGCTTCCTCGCCCGGTTGTCGGGCGTGGCGGACCCGGAAGAGAAGCGCCGCATCATCGGTGACGAGTTCATCCGCGTCTTCGAGGAGGAGTCGGCCAAGCTCGGCGACATCGAATTCCTCACCCAGGGCACGCTCTACCCCGATGTCATCGAATCGAAGACCGCCGAGTCCAAGGCTGCCCAGAAGATCAAGACCCATCACAACGTGGGCGGCCTGCCGGCCGACCTCCGCTTCCAGCTCATCGAACCGCTGCGCCACCTGTTCAAGGACGAGGTGCGCGCGGTGGGGCTGGAACTCGGCCTGCCAGAGGCGATGGTCATGCGCCAGCCCTTCCCGGGGCCGGGACTGGCTATCCGGATCATCGGCGAGGTCACCGCGGAGCGGCTGGACACGGTGCGTGAGGCGGACTGGATCGTCATCGATGAGATCAAGGCGGCCGGCCTGTACCGGTCGCTGTGGCAGAGCTTCGCCATCCTCACGCCCGTGCAGAGCGTGGGCGTCATGGGCGACGGCCGGACCTACGCCAACGTGGTCGCCATCCGAGCCGTGACCAGCGAGGACGGCATGACCGCCGACTGGGCCAAGCTGCCCTACGACGTGCTGGGCAGGATCAGCGCCCGCATCGTCAACGAGGTGTCGGGCGTGAACCGCGTGGTCTACGACATCAGCAGCAAGCCGCCGGCCACCATCGAGTGGGAGTAGCGGTGTCCACGCCGGTGCCGCACCCGGGACCGTCCTTCATCCGCGAGGAACGCGTCCGCCTTCGCGGTCCGGATGGTTCGCTCGGCCGGGAAGTGCTGCTGGGCATGAGCGAGCCCAGCATCATGGAGGACGGCTGGTGGCTGGCCACGCTGTGGGGCGTGGACGAGACCGGCATCATCGAGGCGACGGGCGTCGCCCCGCTGGCCGGCCCGCCGCCGGAGCAGCCGGTCTCGCTGCTGGGGCGGATCCTGGCAGGCGCGCTGGCCGGTCTGCTCGACCAGGAGGACGGCCGGCAGCTCATCCGCCTGCGCATGCTGCCCGCCGCTGATGAGAGTCGATCGTGGCAGCGACCGCTGTTGCTCTGGCTGGCCGTGCGCTGGGATCCTGTGCGGGGAGCCGTGATGCGACCCAACGAGCTGGCTCGGGAGATCCTGCGCGCATTCGCCAGGTCGGTGGAGGCGGCCAACGCGCCGGCCGCCAGCACGCCCCCGGCCAGCACGCCGGCCGGTGGCGGGACACTATCGAGCGATCGGGCGTGACCGTGCTCGCGCCGGGCGTGACCACGCTGGCGGGACGCGGCTGGAGGGCCGGCGTCATGACCGCCCTGGCGCTGACGCTCGGCCGGCCCTCGCTGTGGCTCCTGGGTGCGCTCGGCTTCGCCGGTCGAGGCGGCTTCGTCCTTCTGGCGCTGCCGTTCATCACCATCCCCAGCCCCGTGGTGTTGAGCATCATCTTCCGCGGCCGGTTCGCCGCCACCGGCATCGCGTCAGACCTGGAGGCGATCATCGCCTTGCTGATCGGAGGCTTGTTGGCGTGCGGCTTGCTGCTGGCGGCGTACGCGGACCTCACCGCCTTCGAGCGGCACGTGGGGGACGCGGAGTCGGACGAGCTGCGCGCCGGCGTCATGGCCCGCTCCCTGGCGCGGGGAGAACGCAGGAGGTTGGTGCTTGCGTTGACGGGCATCCAGGCGATCGCCCTGGTCCCGGCTCTGATAGTGGCGGCGGGGCTCTACGAGGGGATGACGGCCCTGTTCAGCCAAGAGCTCAGGGCGCCCAGCTCGCTGGCCGTCCCGCTGGTGCTGCGGGTCCTGGAAGCAGCACGTGAACCGATACTCGCGTTCGCGCTGCTGGTCCTGGTCGGGGACGTGCTCTACGCGCTCGCGTCGCGGGCCGTCCTGGCCTGGCACTTCCGGGCCGGGCTGCCCGTTCAGCCGCGTCCCAGGGGCACCCTGGGCGCCGCCGTGCACGGTGCGGAACGCCTGGTGACGCGACCGGTTCGGACGGGGGCGACGGCCCTGCTGGCCTGGGGCGTGTCCCTGGTCGTCCTTCGGCCCCTCGCCTGGGCCAGTCTCGTGGCCTGGGATGGCATCCGGGATGCATACCTCTCGCCGGCCGGACTGACCGATCCGGCGTTCTTGGCCGAGGCCGCCGTGGCCAGCATCGGCTTCGCCGCGATCTGGGTGGCCGGCTCGATACTGGCCGGCTTCGCCTCGGCGGTCCGTGCCGCGCTGTGGAGTGCCGACGCGCTGCGCTGATACACTCGGCCCCGCGACGATGGCCGGCGGCCAGCTGGCCGCGCCACCGGCATGGCCACCTGGCCGGCCGAACTACCACCCACCTGAGGCAGCGACCCGGATGTTCGACGACATCTTCGGCACCATCGGGGACGAGATCGGCAGGATCTTCGACAACCCCGCGGTGCGCTTTGGCCTCCAGGTCATCGGCATCTACATCGTCTTCATCTGGCTGGCCACGGCCTTCTGGGCGTACCGCGACATGAGCCAGCGCACCACGAACCCGATCGCCCCCTATCTGGCGGCGGCGCTGATCATCCTGTTCACGCCGTTGTTCTTCCTGTTCGGGGTGATCATCTATCGGATCCTGCGGCCCGGGACCACGGTCGCCGAGGCGAATGAGCGAGCCCTCGCGGAAGAGGCGATGCTGGTGGAGATCGAGTCTCAGCCACACTGCGCCAATTGCAGCCGCCAGGTGCACGCCGACTGGATCATCTGCCCCACCTGCCGTAATCGATTGCGCCGCGTCTGCCCCAACTGCAGCCGCCTGGTGGAGCTCGACTGGTCCCTCTGTGCCTGGTGCGGCAAGGACTTCGAGCGTCCGGAGCTCCTGCGGGAGGTGGCGGTGCCACCGCCGGTCGGCCGACCGATGGCCCAGCGGGCCGGTCGCGGCCAACGGGACGAGACGATGCCGGCCATACCATCGCGCGGCGCTGAGGGCTACGCGGAGCGGCCGGTACCGGGTCAGCCGGCCACCGGAGAGCGTTGACCGACCGCTCGGATCGTCCCGGCGACGGATCTCCAGATGAGTGGGGCGTCCTGAAGGTGCCGGTCGACGGGCCGCCGCCCGGAGCGATCGCCACGGAAGAGGATCTGGCCGGGACATCGCCCTATGGCGGGTCGCGTCCGGCTGCGGGCGCAGAGCCTGGCGCAGGCCCGCCCGGGCCGCCCGGTGGTCGCACGTTCTCGCTGGAAGGGCGGCCGGCTCCGTCGCTCTATCTCATCGGCTGGCTGGGCACCGCTGGCGGGCTGGCTATCCTGGCCGTCGCACTGCTGTCCGGGTCGCCATCGGTGGCACCACTCATCGCGCTCATCGGCATCGCCGTTCTGACCGTCGGCCTGAGCTTCGCGGCGGGCTACCAGCTGGTGGCCCGGGCATCCCGGCCGGCGTATGCCTATCGCGGGCCATCGCCGCTGATCCTCTTGGGGATCGTCCTTTGCCTGAGCACGGTCGTCTTCGCCTTGCTGGCGCTCGTCCCTGTCCGATCCGACCAGCCGCCTGGGTTCCTGCTCGCTCTTGGGGTCGTCGCCGTCACCTACCTGTTGGTGGTGGGGCTCTTCGCGGTCCGCAGTGGCGCCTTGGGCTGGTCCGAGATGGGTTGGCCGGGCTGGCCGGTGGGCAGCCGCTACGGCACGGTAAGGCTGCTGAGGGATGTGGCGTACGCCATCGCGTTGATGGTGCCCACGTTGCTGCTGGCGTTGGTCCTGGCGGCCATCCTGGCGCGGCTCCTGGGCGTGCTGCCCACGCAGATCCTGCCCGTCGCGGAAACGAGCGGCGACCGCATCCTTATCCTCCTGGCGGCGGTCATCCTGGCGCCCATCGGCGAGGAGCTGTTCTTCCGCGGCTTGGCTCTGACGGCCTGGCTGCGCGACCTGGGGCCGCGTAGCGCGCTGATCCGAGCTTCGCTGTTCTTCGCCGTCCTCCACATCGCCAACGTGGACGTGGCACCGGGACAGGCCGGTACCGGCCTGGCTCAGGCGATGATCCAGTTCGCGGTGATCCTGCCTGTGGGCACCGTGCTCGGCGTGCTCTTCCTGCAGCGAGGGATGATCGCGGCGATCGCGGGTCACATGACCTACAACGGCCTGGGATTGGCGCTCTACCTGGCGGGGCGGTCCATCGCCGGACCGGGCTGAGGGGCCGCCATCGGCGCAATGGTCAGGCAAGGGCCGGCGAAGAGCTGGTAGATCGCCCTTTCGTACGATGCGCAAGCCTTCGGGTCCGGATAGCGGGGAAATCGGCGGGCTCCGTCGTTCGGACCCGGAGGCGCTTCTCACCTCATCCATCGGGAGGCTGCGCAGACCAGATGGCACACCAGTCGCCCAGCCGATCGGTCCGGGAGATGCCACTCGCCGAGCGGCCACGCGAGCGCCTGGTGGCGCGCGGGGCGGCCGGCCTCTCGGCATCGGAGCTCATCGCCCTTGTCTGGGCACCAGGTCACTCAGGCGCCTCGGCTACGGACCTGGCCGCCGACGCTCTCGTCCGACTGGACGGTTTGGACGGGCTCTCCCGGGCGGGCGCGCGGGAGCTGGAGACGCTGCCGGGCATCGGACCGGCGCGCGCCGCTCGGCTGGCGGCCGCCTTCGAGCTAGGCCGGCGGGCGCTGGCAGACTGGCCGGCCGGTAGATGGTCGATCCGCTCGCCGCGTGACCTGGCCGATCGCCTGGTCCTCCAGATGGGGCGGCTCGAGCGTGAGGAGCTGCGCGTGGTGCTGCTCAACTCCAAGAACTCCGTGCTGACGATCCAGACGGTGTATGTGGGCAACGTGTCCACGGTGCTGGTGCGCGTCGGAGAGCTGTTTCGAGACGCGGTACGCCAGCATGCCGCGGGGCTCATCGTGGTCCACAACCATCCTTCGGGCGACCCGCAGCCGAGCCCGGACGACCTGCACCTGACCGCGGAGGCAGTGGCCGCCGGCCGGCTGCTCGACGTCGCCGTGCTGGACCACCTGATCATCGGGCACGACGCCTATGTGAGCCTGCGCGACCGGGGCATCCCCTTCGATCGGCCCCGCGGTGTGGGCTAGGCACGCGGGTCACGTAACACTGCCCCGTCCGCGGACCGCGGGGATATCGCGAGCAGCGGTCGTTCCCCGGCCACATGAGCCCGACTTGTCATGGCTCGGCCGGGACCGCAGCGGGTCCGCGGGTATACTCGACCGGCCCCGCGTGCCCGAGGCGCCGCGGTCCACCGCCCCATCCATCCTGGAGCATTGCTCCCTCGGAGGCCCGGCCCCACCGATGCTCGACGCCTTCCTCGGCATGTTCTCCCGCGACATCGGCATCGACCTCGGGACCGCCAATACCCTGGTCCACGTCCGCGACCGCGGCATCGTCATCTCCGAGCCCAGCGTGGTGGCCATCGACGCCCGCACCAGGAAGGTGCTTGCCGTAGGCGCCGAGGCCAAGCGCATGCTGGGCCGCACTCCGGCCAGCATCGTGGCGGTGCGGCCGCTGCGTGATGGGGTCATCAGCGACTTCGACGTCACGGAGCAGATGATCAAGTACTTCGTGCGCAAGGTGCACGACCGCGTGGGGCTCATCCCCCGGCCGCGGATGCTGGTGGGTATCCCATCGGGCGTGACGGAGGTGGAGAAGCGCGCCGTTCGTGAAGCGGCACTCAACTCCGGCGCTCGCTGGGCGCGCCTCATCGAGGAACCCATGGCGGCGGCCATCGGTGCCGGTCTGCCCGTGGCCGAGCCGACCGGCAGCCTCATCGTGGATATCGGTGGCGGTACCACGGAGGTCGCCGTCATCAGCCTGGGCGGCATCGTGGTGAGTCGCAGCATCCGCATCGGCGGCGATGAGCTCGACGAGGACATCATCGCCTACGGCCGCCGGGAGTACAACCTGCTGGTCGGCGAACGGACGGCGGAAGACATCAAGATCGCCATCGGATCGGCCTACCCGGGACCTCATGACGAACAACGCGTCACGCTGCGTGGCCGCGATCTCCTGACCGGTCTGCCACGGGCCGTGGAGATCACCGCAGAGCAGGTCCGGGAGGCGCTGGAGAGCTCCGTGCAGCGACTCGTGGACACCATCAAGGACACCATCGAGGAGACGCCCCCGGAGCTGGTCGCGGACATCATGGACCAGGGCATCGTGCTGGCCGGCGGTGGAGCACTGCTGCTGGGCCTCGACCGTCGGGTCGCGGAGGCGACCCAGATGCCCGTACACATCGCGGAGGACCCGCTCACCTGCGTGGCCCGTGGGACCGGCATGGTGCTCGAGGACCTGGAGGTGATGGAGCGCACACTGGTCTCCGAGACGTACTCGCGTTCGCCTCGCTGAGCGCGACACCGGACTGCCATGGTCCAGCACCGTGATCTGCGGAGCACCCGGCGACGGGCCATCGCCTACGCCCTGCTCGTCGCGGCCTGCCTGCTGCTGCTGGGAGCCAGCGACACCGCGCCGATGCGGGAGATCCGACAGGGCATGGGATTCGCCCTCGCGCCGATCCAGTCGGCCCTGACGGGCGCGACGCGCTCGGTCACGTCGGTCTTCTCGACCATCACGCAGATCGACCAGCTGAGGCGGGACAACCAGGCACTGTCGATCCGCGTCCAGCGACTCGAGGCGGAGACACGTCGGTTGGAGAGCGTCGGGATCCAGAACGAGCAACTGACTCGCCTGTTGGGCGTCCGCGCCTCGCTCGACTACGACACGCTCGCAGCTGAGGTGATCGGGCGGCAGATCTCGCCGGCAGAGCGCATCGTCGTCCTCGATCGTGGCACGGAGGACGGCATCGCTGTGGGTGACCCGGTGCTGGGGGGCGAAGGGGCGCTCGTCGGATCGATCATGGAGGCGTCGGCCAACCGCAGCGTCGTCCTCCTGCTGGATGACACCCGCTCGGTGGTCATCGGCCTGATCGAGAGCAGCCGTGCCACCGGAGAGGTCGATGGGCGCCTGTCCGGGCCGCTCGCGATGATCGATATCCCGTCCACGGACACGGTCGTGGTGGGCGATCGCGTGGTGACGGCCGGGCTCCAGCTGGGCGATGACATCCGCTCACCGTTCCCGCGCGGCCTGCTGATCGGCCGCGTGGTGGACGTCCGGACCGATCCCAACACCGTGGTGCAGACGGCACTGCTGGAGCCGGCCGCCACGCTGGAGAAGCTGGAGTACACGCTGGTGATCACCGACTTCGAAGCGGTACCGGTCGAGGGACCCGCTGCCAGCCCAACGCCGGCTGGGGAACGCCCGTCGGATCCCTGATCCGGCAAGCCGAGTAGCCCCCGGCGGTACCCGGGATGTGACGCATCTGTAACGCGCACCGGCGCCGCCCTTGCCCCTCATGAGGCTGGCGCTACCGACACTCACCTTCGGTCGCGTCAGTCAAGGGACGCATTGGCGTTCACGCGGCCGCTTGGGAGGCAGAACGAATGATCGGTGAAATCATCGCGTGGCTCGTACTCGGGGCCATCGCCGGCTACCTGGCCGGCATGCTCGTCAAGGGTGACGAGGGTCTGGGCATCGTGGGCAAGATCGTGCTCGGCATCATCGGCGCTGTCGTTGGCGGGACACTCTTCCGCCTCGTCAGTGGAGAGGGCCTTGACTTCGGCGGGAGCAACGATATCAATATCGTCTCCATCATCGTCGCGGTCATCGGTGCCGTCATCGCCGTCGTGGTGTACGGTATGGTGACCGGCAACCGCCGCACGGGCAGCGGCCCCATCTAAGGGCACCCACGGGTCGTCCGCCCAGTCGGACGACGGAGATCCTGGACCAAGACGCTCATCCCACCGTGGGATGGGCGTCTTTCCATGTCCCCCGGTACCAGTACACAAGGACCATCCCCCAAATCTCCACCTGACCGCACCTGACTGCGCTCGAACCTCTCATCGGCCTCGCGTCTGACGGCCCCTGGTGCGGTCGGGTGAGGTGGGTGCCGTCCATGAAGCCATCCCCATGGAGCTAGGCACAGGGGGACCATCTCGGCATGGTCGTCGAGGAGCTCGGCGACCAGTGTTTCCGGAGAAGCCCATAGGGCGTGCCCCAGTCACGTCCGAGACCCATCACCGGAGTTGGACGAATGA
>JBBSMF010000025.1:0-9464 GCA_038233295.1 Candidatus Limnocylindrales bacterium
ACGGCCGGGGAGTGCCGGTGGGCATGCAGAGGCAGACCGGCAAGGACGCCCTCGAGGTCGTGCATACGGTCTTGCACGCCGGTGGCAAGTTCGGTGGAGGCGGCTACAAGGTCTCCGGCGGGCTCCACGGCGTAGGAGTGAGCGTCGTCAACGCCCTGTCCGAGTGGCTTAAGGTGGAATCGGCGCGAGACGGCAAGATCTGGGGCCAGGACTACGTGCGTGGCGCACCCACGGCCCCGGTGCGGCTGATCGGCCCTTCCCACGGCCGTACCGGGACGACGACTCACTTCAAGCCGGACGCGGAGGTATTCGAGACCCTCGACTTCGGCTTCGACACCATCGCCCAGCGCATGCGCGAGTCGGCCTACCTCAACAAGGGCATCTGGATCGCCCTGCATGACGAGAGGGTCGAGCCGGCCCGCGAGAAGTCGTTCTACTTCGAGGGCGGCCTGATCAGCTTCGTGCGACACCTCAACAAGGGCAAGGACGTCCTCCATGCGCGGCCGGTCTACGTGGAGCGCAAGGACGGCCCCACGGCCATCGAGGTAGCGCTTCAGTACAACGACTCCTTCACCGAGACTGTGCTGGCCTTCGCCAACAACATCAACACGGTGGACGGCGGCACGCACGTGACGGGCTTCCGGGCGGCACTCACGAGCTCCCTCAACGACTGGGCGCGTCGCCAGGGGCTCATCAAGGATTCGGGCGGCAACCTCTCGGGGGACGACGTCCGCGAAGGCCTCACGGCGGTCATCAGCGTCAAGCTGGTCGATCCTCAGTTCGAGGGTCAGACCAAGGCAAAGCTGGGCAATGCCGAGGTCAAGGGGCAGGTCCAGGGCGCCCTGGCCGAAGGGATCATGCAGTACCTCGATGAGAACCCCGGCGATGGCCGCAGGATCATCGAGAAGTCGCTCACCGCGGCTCGCGCCCGAGAGGCTGCTCGCAAGGCACGCGATCTGGTCATCCGCAAGAGCGCCCTGGAGGGTTCGGCGCTCCCCGGCAAGCTGGCGGACTGCCAGGAGCGCGACCCGGAGCGGAGCGAGCTGTACATCGTGGAAGGCGATTCGGCCGGTGGCTCGGCCAAGCAGGGGCGTGACCGGCGTTCCCAGGCCATCCTGCCCATGTTCGGCAAGATGCTCAACGTGGAGAAGGCGCGCCTGGACAAGGTGCTCTCCAGCGAGAAGATCCGTCCGCTCATCATCGCGCTGGGCACCGGCATCGGGGAGACCTTCGACCTGACCAAGCTGCGCTATCACAAGGTCATCCTGCTGGCCGACGCCGACGTCGATGGCGCCCATATCCGCACCCTGCTGATGACCTTCTTCTACCGGAACATGCCCGAGATCGTGGAGAACGGCCACCTGTACATCGCCCAGCCGCCACTCTTCCGCGTGAGCACCGGCAAGCTGACCCGCTACGCCCGAGACGAGCGTGAGCGTGATGCCATCGTCAAGGACATGAAGGTCAAGAACCTGACCGTGCAGCGCTTCAAGGGCCTCGGCGAGATGAACGCCGAGCAGCTCTGGGATACCACCATGAACCCGGGCACCCGTACCCTCCTCCAGGTGAACCTGGACAACGCGGTCGAGGCCGATCACCTGTTCACGACGCTGATGGGCGAGAAGGTCGCGCCGCGCAAAGACTTCATCAAGGCCGAGGCCCGCAAGGTGCAGAACCTTGACATCTGACGTCAGCGCACGAGCGCAGGCCTGGGTCGAGGAACGCCTGCCCGAGGCTCGGGGTCTGGGCCAGCAGCTGGCTGAGCTCATCGATGACCCGGAGGGCTTCGTGAGCGCCCTGCATGACGGCTTCCAGCGCCTGGCGGACGAGGCCTATGCCGCGGTGCAGGAGCACGTGGCGCCGGGCTCCGGTGCGGTCATCGGCGTTCGCTGGCCGCTGGTCCGAGCCGTCGGCCGGCAGCTGCGGGGGCCACTGCTGGAGGGTAGCTCGGCGTCCGCCATCTCCCTCGCCCAGCGACTGGTGCGATCGGAGATCCGCGAGATCCGCCTCTTCGCCACGGTGCCTCTTGAGGCGAGCCTGGCGGACGATCCGGAACGGACGTGGCAGGCCTTGCGGCGCCTGGCCCGCGCTGCGAGCGACTGGATCAGCGTCGATGCCATGGCCGATCTCTTGGCGCGCGGCATCATCGCCGAGCCGCGCCGCTGGGCGGAGCTGGAGCAGCTCGTCTACTCCACCAGTCGCTGGGAGCGGAGGCTGGTCGGCTCCACCCTGGCGCGGATGCCCTTCCAGGTGCCTTCCTCGGAGCGACACGCGCTGGATGGGATCCGCGGTCTGATGCTCATCGAATCGCTGATGGGCGACGCTGATGAGCAGGTCCAGAAGGCGCTCGGTTGGGCGCTGCGCGAATGGACTCGCGTGCACCCGCAGGGCGTGGCTGCGCTGCTCGAGGCCGAGGCGACCATCGCGGTTCGGGAGCATGACGGCAATCGGGCCTGGGTCGTCCGCGACGCACTGAACGCGCAGCCCGTGAACGTGGCCAGCGCCCTGCGGAAGCGGATGGCCAGCGTGCGGCGCCGCAGCGGGGCCACCTCGACGAGCCGGGCGTCGGCCGTGGCCATGGAGTTCGTGTCCGCCCTCGACGGCAGCGATCGGGTAGTGCAGCAGCAGGGTGAGCGCATGGCCGGAGCACGCCCGTGACCGACGAACCCCAGCGGGTGATCCGGGTGCCCATCGAGGATGAGCTGAAGAGCGCCTACCTGGACTACGCCATGAGCGTGATCGTCTCGCGCGCCCTGCCCGACGTCCGTGACGGCCTGAAGCCGGTCCATCGCCGGATCTTGTACACCATGAACGAGATGAGCCTCACGGCCACCGCCTCCTACCGCAAGTGCGCGGCCATCGTGGGCGAGGTCATGGGCAAGTACCACCCGCACGGTGACCTGTCGCTCTACGACGCGCTGGTGCGCCTGGCACAGGACTTCTCGCTGCGCTACCAGCTGGTAGACGGTCAGGGCAACTTCGGCTCGGTCGACGGCGACCCGCCGGCTGCCATGCGCTACACCGAAGCCCGCATGACGGCCATCGCCGCCGAGCTGCTGGCGGACATCGAGAAGGACACCGTCGACTTCGTCGAGAACTACGACGGCACGCGGATGCAGCCCTCCGTCCTGCCGGCCAAGCTGCCCAACCTGCTCATCAACGGCTCGGCCGGCATCGCCGTGGGCATGGCCACCAACATCCCGCCGCACCACCTGGGTGAGATCACGCGAGCGACCCGGGCGCTCATCGACGATCCGGACCTGACCAACGATCAGCTCAGCGAGCACGTGCTCGGTCCGGACTTCCCGACGGCCGCCACCATCTTCCGCTTCGAACGCCGCCGGAACGCGGCCACCGGCCAATGGGAGCAGGTCGACGCCATCCGCGACCTGTACGCCCACGGGCGGGGACGTGTCGTGATGCGCGCGCAGTGTGCCTTCGAGGAGACGCGTGCCGGGCGGATGGCCATCATCGTCACGGAGATCCCCTACCAGGTGAACAAGGCCTCCCTCCTGGAGAAGATCGCCGACCTGGTGAAGACCGCCAAGATCGACGGCATCGCCGATCTGCGCGACGAATCGGACCGGGACGGGATGCGCATCAGCATCGAGTGCAAGCGCGACGCCAACCCGCACAAGGTGCTCAACAACCTGTTCAAGCATACGGCCCTGGAGCTGGCCTTCAACGCCAACATGGTCGCCCTGGTCGACGGTCAGCCCCAGACGCTGCCGCTCAAATCGATCCTCCAGCACCACATCGACTGGCGGCGCGAGGTGGTGCGGCGCCGGACCGAGTACGAGCTGCAGAAGGCGCGCGACCGGGCGCACATCCTGGAGGGCCTCAAGATCGCCCTCGACAACCTGGATGCGGTCATCCGCACCATCCGCGAGTCGCGCGACGTCGATACCGCCCGGGCGAACCTCATCGAGCGGTTCACGCTCTCGGAGATCCAGGCCAACGCCATCCTGGAGATGCAGCTGCGTCGCCTTGCTGCCCTGGAACGTCAGAAGATCGAGGACGAGTACCTGGCGATCATCAAGCACATCGCGGAGCTCGAGGACATCCTGGCCAACCCGGCGCGGGTCCTGGGAATCATCAAGGACGAGCTGATCGAGCTCGACCGCAGGTATTCCGGGCCGCGACGCACCCGCATCGCCGAGGATGCCAGCCGTGAGCTCTCGGACGAGGATCTGATCGCCGACGAGGACGTGGTGGTGACGGTCTCGGGGCGCGGCTACATCAAGCGCCAGCCGCTGGCGACCTACCGGCGCCAGGCGCGCGGTGGCAAGGGGATCATCGGCGCCCGCACCGTGGAAGAGGACGCCGTGGCGCACCTGCTGGTCGCCAACACCCACGACTGGACGCTCTTCTTCACCAATCGGGGCCGCGTCTTCAGCTCCAAGGTGCACGCCGTCCCTGATGCCAGCCGGACGGCCAAGGGCATCCCCATCATCAACATGGAGGGCGTCCAGGTCGAGTCCGGCGAGCGGGTCCTGGCCATCGTCACCATCCCCGACTTCGAGAAGGGTCACAACCTCGTTATGGCCACCGTGCGCGGCGTGGTCAAGAAGACGCCCATCGAGCAGTTCGAGCGTGTCCGCAGCACGGGCATCCGGGCCATCACGGTGGCCGAGGACGACGCGCTGGCCTGGGTGGCGGTCTCCTCCGGCAAGGACGATGTCGTGCTGGCCACGGCTATGGGTCGCCTTGCCCGATTCGCTGAAGGAGAGGTGCGGGCCATGGGTCGGGACGCCGCCGGCGTCATCGGCATCCGCCTGGCCAACGCCGCGGATCGCGTGGTGGGCATGGGCGTGGTCCAGCCGGGCGACGACATCCTGGTGCTCACCGAGACCGGCCGCGGCAAGCGCGTGACGCTATCCGAGTTCCGGCGCAAGCATCGTGGCAGCCAGGGCGTGCGCCTCATCCCGCTGGAAGGCGCCAAGACCGGCAACGTGGCCGCCGTGCAGCTCGTGTCGGAGTCGGACGAGGAGCTGCTGCTCATCAGCTCGGCCGGTCAGGTCGTGCGCACGGACGTGAAGAGCGTGAATCGCCAGGGTAGCTCGGCGCGCGGCGTGATCGTCATGCGCCTCCATCAGGGCGACGAGGTGGCAGGCATCGCCGTCTTCCGCCAGGGACTGGCGGAGCAGCGCTCCATCGACCACAATGACGGCGCCGACCTCGACCTCGAGCCCGCCCCAGGGAATGAGGCGCCGGACGGTGAACTCACGCCGTAGCGAGGGCGAGCCGTGAACGCCTTCGGGTCAGGCGATCCGATCCGACAGACCGAACAGATCTCGATCTATACGGGCAATGCCAATCCGGCGCTGGCCCGCAAGATCGGTCGCTATCTGGGCACGCCCCTGGGACGCTGCGAGGTCTTCGAGTTCGCCAACGAGAACATCTTCGTGCGCATCCTGGACAACGTCCGCGAGCGCGACGTGTTCCTGGTCCAGCCCACCTGCTCGCCGGTCCAGAAGTCGATCATGGAGCTACTCATCATGATCGACGCCTTCAAACGAGCCAGTGCCGGGCGGATCACGGCCGTGGTGCCGTATTACGCCTATGGCCGGTCGGACAAGAAGGATCAGCCACGGGTGCCCATCTCGGCACGCCTCATCGCCGACATGATCAGCGTCGCCGGCGCTGATCGGGTGCTGACCATGGACCTTCACCAGGGCCAGATACAGGGCTTCTTCAACATCCCGGTGGACGAGTTGACCGCGGTCCACCTCCTCAGCAACTACTTCATCCAGAAGCGCATCGAGGAGCCGGTGGTGGTCACCGACCTCGGCTTCGCCAAGCGGGCTCGGGCCTTCGCCGAGCTGCTGGACGCACCACTGGCCATCATCGAGAAGCGGCGAGTGGGCAACTCGGACCACTCCGAGCTGCTCAACGTCATCGGTGAGGTCCGAGGTAGACGCGCCATCGTGGTCGATGACGAGATCGACACGGCGGGCACGTTGATGGAGACGGTGCGGGCGCTCCAGCGTGAGGGCGTCACGGAGATCTACGCCTGCGCTACGCATGCCGTGCTGTCCGATCCATCCATCGAACGGATCCGCGAAAGTGACCTGATCGAGGTCGTGGTCACCGACACCATCCCGGTCGCTGCGGCCAAGCAGCTCGACAAGCTGAAGGTGCTTTCCATCGCCCCGCTCATCGGGGAGGCGATCGGCCGGATCCACCGGGGTGAGTCGGTGGGGGCCCTCTTCTCCAGCGAGATCGATCTGGTCCAAGAGATGCTCCTCTGGGGAGAGGATGAAGATGCGGCCTAGCCGTTACCCAGCCGACCGGAAGGACCGACCGTGACCCTCAAGGGATACCGCCCCACCTCAGAAGGGCTCGAGCCGAGCCCCGTCGAGACGCGCAACTGGCGCGGCCGGCTTCGTTCACGGCGCTGGGACCCGGCCGAGCTCAGCAACCCGGACGTGGAGCACGTCCGCCCAGCCATGGGCGTGGCCTTCTTCCTCGGATTGGGCCTGGTGACGTTCGTGACGCTGCTCCTGGGCTACGGCACGGGTTTCTGGGGCTGAGCGTTCGACGGTCCGAGCGCGTGCCCGTCCTATACTTCCCGTCCCATGCGTAACCTGTTCTCCCGCCTTGCCGGCGGCTCCAACGACGCCAACCTCGCCCGCCTGCGGCCCATCGTGGCGCGCATCAATGAGCTGGAAGAGCACTATCAAGCCCTGAGCGACGACGAGATCAGCGCGGAGATGGCCGATCTCCGGGCCGAGATCATGGAGGACGGGGCCGCCTCAGAACCCTCCGACGAGGAGCGCGACACGCTCGACGTGGATCGCCGACGCGAGCTGCGCCGCGTACGCGACAAGGCCGACCTGGCGCGTCTCCGGGAGGTCCTGGACGAGGCGCTCCCGGAGGTCTTCGCCGCCGCCCGCGAGATCAGTCACCGAAAGCTGGGGATGCGTCCCTTCGACGTCCAGATGATGGGCGCCATCGTCCTGCACCAGGGCCGTATCTCCGAGATGAAGACGGGCGAAGGAAAGACGCTGGTGGCACCGATCGCGGCGGCTCTCAACGCCATGTCGGGGCGCGGCGTTCACGTGGTCACGGTCAACGACTACCTGGCCAAGCGCGACCCGCAGTGGATGGGCCCGCTCTACCACGGTCTGGGCCTCACGGTGGGGGTCATCCAGCACGACAGCGCGTTCATCTTCGATCCGGAGTACCGACCCTCTGACGAGCGGCTGCTGCATCTCCGGCCGGTCTCGCGACGCGAGGCCTATGCCGCCGACGTGACCCACGGCACGAACAACGAGTTCGGCTTCGACTACCTGCGCGACAACATGGTCATGGAGCTCCAGCAGCGGGTACAGCAACAGCGCTACTTCGCCATCGTGGACGAGGTGGACAACATCCTCATCGACGAGGCGCGGACGCCGCTCATCATCTCCGGCCAGGCGGAGGAGTCGGAGGACCTCTACTACCAGTTCGCTCGGCTTGTGCCCCGTCTCCAGCCCCGGAGGGAAGGTGCGGAGGAGGGCGGCGACTACTTCATCGACCTCAAGGAGCACGCCGTCTCGCCCACCGAGGACGGCATCACCAAGATCGAGCGTCTGCTGGGTGTCGACAACATGTTCGACGCCGATCCGCGGCTGGCTCGCCACTTCGAGCAGGCGCTCAAGGCCCATGCCCTCTACAAGCGCGACGATCACTACATCGTCAAGGACGGCGAGATCATCATCGTCGATGAGTTCACCGGCCGCCAGATGCCCGGCCGGCGCTGGTCGGAGGGCCTTCACCAGGCGGTCGAGGCCAAGGAGGGCCTGCGCGTCCAGCGGGAGTCGGTGACGCTGGCCACCATCACCTTCCAGAACTACTTCCGTCTCTACCACAAGCTCTCGGGCATGACCGGTACGGCGCTGACCGAGCAGGAGGAGTTCTTCAAGATCTACGGCCTGGAGGTGGTGGCCATCCCCACCCACCGGCCGATGATCCGGACAGACGAGCCGGATCTGGTCTTCCGCACGGAGCCAGCCAAGTTCGAGGCGCTCATCGACGAGGTGGAAGAGGCGGCAGCGGGCGGGCGGCCCGTGCTGGTCGGTACCGTCAGCGTGGAAAAGAGCGAGATCCTCTCCGACATGCTTCGCCGCCGCGGCGTCAAGCACGAAGTGCTGAATGCGAAGTTCCACGAGAAGGAAGCGCCCATCGTGGCGCAGGCGGGTCGATCGTCGGCGGTGACCATCGCCACCAACATGGCCGGGCGCGGCACGGACATCCAGCTGGGCGGCAATCCGGCAGGCATGACCTCCGCGGACCTCCACCGGCGGGGCATCAATCCCGCCGAGGCGCCGCCCGAGGTCTATGAGGAGGCGCTGGCGCAGGCCCGCGCCGACACGGCGGAGGATCACGAGAGGGTGGTGGCCGCCGGCGGCCTGCCCATCATCGGGACGGAGCGCCACGATGCGAGGCGCATCGACAACCAGCTCCGTGGGCGCGCCGGTCGTCAGGGTGACCCCGGTTCATCTCGCTTCTACCTCTCCCTGGAGGACGCGCTGATGAAGCGCTTCGCCTCCGACCGTGTGGCCGGGCTGATGGAACGGATGGGCCTGGAAGGCGACGTGGCCATCGAGTCACGGCTCGTGTCCAAGACCATCGAGAACGCCCAGTCCCGCGTGGAGGGCTACAACTTCGACATCCGCAAGCGCGTCGTGGAGTACGACGACGTCATCAACAGGCAGCGCGAGACCATCTACGCGGAGCGTGACAAGGTCCTCAACAACGAGGACCTGACCGAGACCGTCCGTCTCTTCCTGGATGGCGCGGTCGACACGCTGGTCGAGACGCATCTTGGACCGGTCGTCGAAGAATGGGATATGGAGGGCGTGGCGCACGCCGTGGCGGCCATGAACCTCGTCGGCGATGACCTTGACGCCGACGGCCTGGCCGACCTGACCACGCGCGACGCAATCGACGAGCGGCTCCGGCAGGCCGTCGATGACACGCTGGCCCAGCGCGAGGAGGAGCACGGCGCCGACACGTGGGCGCTCGTCGAACGGATGGTCCTCCTGCGCACCATCGATTCCCTGTGGGTCGAGCACCTCACCGAGCTGGACGACTTCCGCCGCGGCGTCGGCCTGCGCGGCTACGGCGGCACGGACCCATTGAACGAGTTCAAGCGCGAGGCTTTCAAGCTCTACGAGGAGCTGCGTGGCTTCATCCGACACGGTGTGGCCACCACCGTCTTTCGCGTCACCGTGCAGCGGCAGGCGCAACCGACGCCCATGCCCAGCCCCGAGCAGGTCGCCGCCCTGCGCGACAACGGGACCGATGGCTCGGCAGAAAGGGTGGCGGGCACGGCCGCCGGTCCTCGCGCGGCGACGCCGGTCGGTACCGGTGCTGCCGGTGTCGGCGCGCCACCCCTGTTGAGCGGGGTCACCGGCGGCGGCCGTCCCGGCACGGTGCGACTCCAGCGGGGAGACGAGGAGCTGGCCCCGGTGGCGTCA
>JBBSMF010000026.1:0-9458 GCA_038233295.1 Candidatus Limnocylindrales bacterium
CCGAACAGCTTCGACAGGGCCTGGCACGCGGCTCCGGGTCGAGGCACAGCAGTCCCGCCGCCAGATCCAGGGCCAGCGTCGTCTTGCCGATGCCATTCGATCCCACCAGCAGGAGGGCATGTGGCGGACGCTCCAAGGCCAAAGCGCGCGCCACAGCTTTAAGCGCCGCCGGGTGCCCGCGCGTGCGGAAGACGGCCATCATCGCTCCGTGGGCGGGACGATCAGCCTTCGGACGCGCCCGGTTCCTCCGCTGCTCCTGATCCGCCTTCGCCCCGTTCGGCGGCGGCGACTTTTCGCGTCGTTCGCCGGCGGGGCTTGGGCGGCTCCTCGGTCGGCGTCGCCGCCTCTGTGGCGGCGGCATCGCCACCCTCCGAGGGTGCGTCCGCGGACTCGACCGGACTCGCCTTTCGACTCCGCCGCTTGGCTGCGGGAGCAGCCGCTGTCTGCGCCGGTTCTGGATCAGCGGTCGCCGTGCGACGAGCACGTGTGGCCCGAGGACGGGGCGGCGCCTTCTCGACATCCGCCTCTACCGCCTCAGGGGCATCGGGCTCGGTGCTGGATACGCCGGCCTTGGCTCGGGATGCCGTACGCGGTGCACGCTTCCGGGGCGGGGTAGCCACCGGAGGCTGGGCAGCTTCCGGCGCATCGACGGCGGGCGGCTCGACCGCTTCGGCCGGAGCCTGGTCCTCGCGCTGGCCCTGAGCCTCGCGCGGGGACTCGGACTCGCTCCCTGCCTCGTCCTCGCTCGGAGCTTGCGGTTCGCTGGGCACAGCGGGCCGGCTCGAACGCCTTGCCAGCTCCGCCCTCAGGAGTGCCTGCACCTCCGCGGGAACCTCGCTCCACGGCTCCGCCTCCCGAGACGGCCCATCGGCTTGCTGCGGAGGACGCGGGGCTTGTTGCGGGGATCGAGGGGCTTGTTGCGGAGCCCCCTCTCGCAGGGGCGGCCGGCCCTGCCGGTTGGGAGCCTGGGGACGCTGATCACGGCTGCGCTGCCGATCCGGCGGGCGGGACATGTTGCTGCCCATGCTGCCGGCCGCGGCACCACCACCCCCGAAGGAGGACACGCCACTGCGCCCGAAGCGTTCTCGGTCCAGCGCCGTGCGATAGGCCCCGCCGCCGCGGCCGCCACGATTGACGCCCCCGCCGCCGCGTCCGCCACGATTGCGCTGCTGCTGCTGACGTCGCTCGGCCAACAGGTACTCGGGGATCTCGGGCTCATCGAGGTCCTCGTCGTCCTCGGCGAGCGGCGTCGCCGTCATCGGCGCGGACGGAACGCCCAGCTGGGTATCCCAGACCGACCCGAAGGTGGAGTGCTGGGGGATGACCACCGGGACCTCGTCGAGGAATTCCTCGTCGTCGTCGGACATCTCGGAGACGTCGGCCAGTTCCGGGACGCCGGCCTGTTGGATCATCACCGGAGGCTCCAGGGCGGTCACCTGCGTCTCGGCGGCCGGCTGGCCCTCTTCACGGCGGCCACGGCCACGACCGCGTCCACCCCGACGGCGACGCCGGCGACGGCCGTCCGCATCGGTCTCCATGTCCCCCTCCGCAGCGCTCGCGGCGGGCGCCTCCCCCAGAGCCACGTCCTGCTCGCCGGTGTCCTGCTCGCCGGTGTCCTGCTCGCCGGTGTCTCGTTGCTCGAGCTCCTCGTCCCCCGGAGCGACCTTGCTGAGCCGCTCACCCGGCAGCACGATGATGTTGCCCGGCAGCACGTCAGCATCAGGGACGACCGCGAGATCGGCCACGGAGGCGACGGCAGCAGCCTCTCGCTCTCGCTCGGGAACCCGCCGCGGCGTACGGCGACGACGGGCGGCGCCCTCGGTCTCCTTGTCGGGCACCTCGGTCATGGACAGGTCGCCTTCGGCGGCCACGCGCCGGCCACTGCGCACGCCCTTCTCGACGCGCGCCACCTGGGTGATGTCGATGAAGACGTCGGCGACCTCGATGAGATCCGAGCTGGTGTTGCCACGGAAGCTGATGACCTCGACACGCACGCCCATCTGCTGCACGGCCCGGATGGCCGGCGCGAAGTCTCCGTCGCCCGAGATGACCACGGCGATGTCGAGGTGGGTGGCCATGCGCATCATGTCGACCACCAGCTCGATGTCCAGGTTCGCCTTGATGCGACCGTCGCCGTACTTGCGGATGTCCTTGGAGACGACCTTGTAGCCGCTGCGGGACAGGAAGGAATGGAACTGGCGCTGGTTCTCGTTCTCGGGGTCGAGACCCGTATAGGCATAGGCGCGCACCAGATCGCGCCCGGCTGATGCCGACTTGAGAAGCGTGACGTAATCGATGTCCACGCCGGCCGCCTTGGCCGCGTAGAAGATGTTCGCCACGTCCACGAAGACGGCCACGTTCTTGCTCACGCAGGACTCCTGTTATCGATCCAGAGCTCGATGACCGGCTCGACTGGACCGCGTCTTCCACCGTAGGGACGGACCCGTCGGATCCGTCTCGGCGCCGGTGGACCGGCGCGAATGAGGTCCGGAGCGCGCCACTCCGAGTGCCCGGGGCTCGTCAGCCGAACCAGGGGGACCGTTACGGGGGCGCTCAGGACGTCTTGCATTCGAGACGCCGCTGGCTATGATACGGCATCGCGTCAGCGACCACGTGGGCGCGCGGATCGTTCCTACCATCCAGGATCCAGCTCGAGCAGGGGAAGAGGGGTCGCTCCCAGTAGCGACCTGGCGGCTGCCACCCGAGGGTGACACCGCCCCCGACGAACACTCGGCGTAGGGACGGCGCGCTCGCAGCGTACGCTCCGGCCATTGGTCGGATCGACACGATGACGAACAAGGAGGAGATCTACGGATGAAGTCCACGAAACTAGGCAGTCTCACCTTCGCGGTGCTGCTGGCCGCAGTCGCCTGTACCCCAGGTGCGACCACGCCCACGGGAGCGGCGCCCACGAGCGGCGGCGATCCCACGGGTACGGCGCCGTCCGGGTCCCCGGACATGTCCCCGGACATGTCGCCGGACATATCTCCGGGCGGGTCCCCTGACGGATCGCCGAGTGGAGAGTTCGGCACTGTCGAAGTGGCGTCCGGACAGCCCATCAAGCTGGGTACGGCGCTCGTCATCACCACGGCCGATGCCGACCTCGGCACTGACAGCCAGTACGGCGCACAGGTCGCCGCGGAGATCAAGGGCCAGGTCCTCGGCCATGACATCGAGTTCGTCTTCCAGGACGACCAGTGCTCCACCGAGGGTGGCACCACGGCCGCCCAGGCGCTCGTCTCCGACCCACAGATAGTCGCGGTCATCGGCACGAGCTGCTCCAGCGCCGGCATCCCGGCCGCTCAGATCACCAGCGACGCGGGCATCCTCATGGTCTCCCCGTCCAACACGGCACCGTCGCTGACGGCCCCGGAGACCCACGAGGAGTTCTACGCTCGCACCGCACACAACGACACCGTCCAGGGCGCGGCCATGGCCACGTTCGCCTGCGAGGAGCTCGGAGCCGAGACCGCTGCCACGGTGCACGACGGCAGCGCCTATGCCGAGCAGCTGCAGCAGGTCTTCGCCGACGAGTTCGTTGCCCAGTGCGACGGACGGATCACCACCCAGGAAGCCGTTGCGCCCACCGATACGGACATGCGCACCGTGCTCACCACCATCGCGGCCGATCCGCCCGATCTTCTCTACTACCCCATCTTCACCGCGGGTGGTGCCCTCATGACGCAGCAGGCACGCCAGACCTCCGGCCTGGAGGACACGGACCTGGCCGGCGCCGACGGCATGCAGAGCCCGACCTTCCTCGATGCGGCCGGTGACGCTGCCCTGGGCGTCTACGCCTCCGGACCTGACCTCGCCTTCGCAGGCGACTTCTACTCCGAGACTTTCCTACCGGCCTACGAGGAGCTGTCCGGATCGGCGACTCCGCTCTCCGTCTTCCACGCTCACGCCTTCGATGCCGCGAACATGATCTTCAAGGCCATCGAGGACTCGGCGACGGAGAACGCCGACGGCTCGCTGACCATCGATCGTGTCGCCCTGCGTGACGCGTTCTTCGCCATCCAGGGTTATGCGGGCATCACCGGTACCCTCTCGTGCAACGAGACCGGCGACTGCGCCGATCCCAAGATCTCGGTGAGTGTCGTGGCCCCCGTGGCCGACGCCGGCGATGCCTGCGGTGCCAGCACCGAGGAGGTCTGCTTCCAGCGCATCTGGCCGAAGGAGTGACCGCCTCCTGACCACCGCTCCGTAGTGACGACGCGGGTGAGCGCTGAGGCGACTCACCCGCGCCGTCTATCCGGCACAGCAGAGGGAGAGGGTTGTGCGGTTCCTGAGTCGACCGGAGAGGCTCACACGGCTCGGCGTGATCCTGTGGGCCCTCAGGATCGCCCTCATCGCCTTCGTCGTGGCGGGTTCGTACGCGACCCTGTCGGGCGCCAGTGGCAGCCCCGTCCTGTCGCCGGAGGGCTGGCGAGACCTGATCATCTTCGGCATCGCTCAGGGCAGCGTCTACGCCCTGATCGCCCTCGGCTATACGCTCGTCTACGGCATCCTCTTCATGATCAACTTCGCCCACGGCGAGATCTTCATGGCCGGGGCATTCACCGGTTTCTTCGTGGCCGTGGCCCTGGCCGAGGAAGGCATCATGGAAGCCAACCCGGTCCTGGGCATCGTCATCCTGCTGCTCTCCTCGATGATCACCTCGATGATCGTGGCCGTCCTGCTGGAACGCATCGCCTACCGGCCCCTCCGACGGGCGCCGCGGCTCGTGCCGCTCATCACGGCCATCGGCGCCTCGCTCGTCCTCCAGTACAGCTTCCGGGGGATCTACGGCTCCGGCGTCCGCGCCTACCCCCTGCCCGACGCCATCCGGGGTCGCGTGGAGATCCTGGGCATACCCATCCTGCGCTCTCAGCTCATCGTGGTCATCGCCGCCGTGCTGCTGATGTTCGCCCTCTACTACCTCGTCGAGAGGACGCGCACCGGTCGCTCTATGCGTGCGGTCTCCGAAGACAAGGAGGTCGCCGCGCTGATGGGCATCAACGTCGATCGCACCATCGCCACGACGTTCGCTATCGGTGGACTGCTGGCCGGTGCGGCGGGAGTGCTCTACGTCTTCATCTTCAATCAGGTCTCGTTCGCGATGGGCTTCCTGCCGGGCATCAAGGCCTTCACGGCTGCGGTGCTCGGGGGCATCGGCAACATCGTGGGCGCCATGTTGGGCGGGCTCACCCTGGGCATCCTGGAGTCTGTCGGACCGTTCCTGCTGCTGAGCGGGTTCGGCGTCCCGTCGACCAACCAGCTGCGTGACGTGATCGCCTTCAGCATGCTGGTGATCGTGCTCATCTTCCGGCCCTACGGGATCCTGGGGAGGAAGGAGTCATGAATGAGAGGCGACGGCCGGTCGATCCTCGCCTCGTCCTGAAGCGCGCCGCCGGGATGGGCGCCATCGCCGGCCTGGTCGGCGTGTACCTGTCCCTGGTGGGCATCGTGGAACGCTTCGAGACACGCAACGTGGTCACCGGTGTGGTCACGCTCGGCCTGCTCACCGTAGCCATCGCGATCCTGGTGGCCGCGTTCGTGGCGCCCCGGCTGCCACGCGCGTGGGGCATGGCCGAACCGTCGCGCGGCCTGAAGTTCGCGGCCAGCCTCCTGGCCGGCGCCGCTGCTGCTGCCGTGCTGGTGCTGTTCCTTATCGCGGTCGAGTCGCTCGACCTACGGGACATCTTCCCCAATGCCTCGCCTAGTCTGGCGCGGATCCTCTCCCTGGGGATGGACGGTCCGACCGGCTGGGCGGCCCTGGCCGCTATGTGCCTGGCCATCGGAGCTATCGCCGGCGCCCTGCATGCGCTGCGTTCCCGGGATCGTCAGCCGCTTGTTGCGGCCATGGCCGCTGTGCTCCTGGTAAGCCTCATGGAGCCGTTCCTCAACAATGTCTTCCTTCAGCTTCGTCAGAACGCTTTGGCCGGCTTCGTCTACGAGCGCAGCGGCCTGACCATCCCGGCCGCCCTGCTCGTGTTCTTCGTCGTCCTGGCCGTCGGCGCCTTCGAGACCTATCGCGGAGAGCAGGCCCGAGAGCGGGTGGACTCCCTGCCGGAAGCGACACGACGCAACGTCAAGTACGTCACGCTCTTCTTCGTCGGCGTGCTGCTGCTGATCCTGCCTCACCTCATGGGCGTCTTCCTGAGCGAGGTGGTGGGCACCGTCGGTCTCTACATCCTGATGGGGCTCGGCCTCAACATCGTGGTCGGTTATGCCGGCCTGCTGGACCTAGGGTACGTGGCGTTCTTCGCCGTGGGAGCGTATGCCACGGCGCTCCTCACGTCACCCGCTTCATCGCTCGGCCTGGGCCTCGACTTCTGGATCGCCCTGCCCATCGTGATGGTCATCGCCGCTATCACGGGCATCACCATCGGCGCGCCGGTCCTCCGGCTGCGCGGCGACTACCTGGCCATCGTCACCCTCGGCTTCGGTGAGATCGTGCGCATCCTGCTCCTGTCGGATGCACTGCGGCCCATCTTCGGCGGCGCCCAGGGCATCCTGGCCATCCCGCCTCCCGAGATCGGCGATCTGCGCCTGGCCGGACCTGTGAACCTGTACTACCCCATCCTGGCCTTCGTGATCCTGGGCGCGTTCGTCGCCTGGACGCTGGCCAACTCTCGGATCGGCCGCGCCTGGAACGCGATGCGTGAGGATGAGGAGGTGGCTGCCGCGACCGGCATCAACACCACCAACTACAAGCTGCTCGCCTTCGCCATCGGAGCCGTCTTCGGCTGCGTGGCGGGCGCCTTCCTGTCGGTGAAGATCGGCGTCGTCTTCCCGCAGCGACTGGACATCCTGGTGTCCATAACGGTGCTCAGCCTCATCATCCTGGGCGGCATGGGCAGCATCCGTGGCGTCATCCTGGGTGCCTTCGTGCTGGTCGGGCTGCCGGAGCTCCTGCGCGAGTTCGCGGAGTACCGGCTGCTGATCTACGGCGGCGTGCTGGTCACCATGATGCTCCTGCGCCCGGAGGGACTCCTGCCCAACCGCAGCCGCCAGAGGGAGCTACACGAGGAGCATGACGCCGAAGAGACTCAGTACCAACAGCGCGCCGGCGGTGACACCGGCGCACCGGCGATCTCCACGCCATGACCACCGAACGCGATGACCTTCCCGCTGGGATGACTGCCGACGAGGTCAGTGCCGCTCCCAGCGTGGCGACGGTCGAGGCAGCGAAACACGGGTCGCTCATGGTCGTGCGCTCGCTGTCCAAGCACTTTGGTGGCCTGGTGGCTAACCGCGAGATCGACTTCGACATCCCCCGCAACAGCATCGTCTCGATCATCGGGCCCAATGGGGCAGGCAAGACCACCTTCTTCAACCAGCTGACCGGCTTCTTCGAGCCGACGTCGGGAACCATCGTGTTCGACGGTCTCGACATCGCCGGGCGGTCGCCCAACGACGTGGCCAAGCTGGGAATCGGTCGGACATATCAGAATATCCGCCTGTTCAAGGAGATGACCGTGCTGGCCAACGTGATGGTCGGGCGGCATGTGCGACTCCGTTCGCAGTGGTTCCAGGCGCTGCTTCATCTGCCCAGCGTGAAGCGGGAGGAGGCGGAGACCACGCAGCGGGCCAGGGAGCTGCTCGATCTGGTGGGCCTTTCCCGTCGCTATGAGGACGAGCTGGCCCGAAACCTGCCCTACGGCGACCAGCGTCGCCTGGAGATCGCCCGAGCGCTGGCCAGTGACCCGAAGCTGCTCCTGCTCGACGAGCCGACCGCCGGGATGAATCCCGGGGAGACGGCCCAGATGACCCAGTTCATCAGCCGCCTTCGCCATGAGCTGGGCATCGCCATCCTGCTCATCGAGCACGATATGAAAGTCGTCATGGGCGTCTCCGAGCGGATCACCGTGCTGGACCATGGCGAGCGGATCGCCGAAGGCACTCCAGAGCAGATCCGCACCGATCCCCTGGTCATCGAGGCTTACCTGGGCAAACAGGCGACTGCATGAGGGTGCATCGGTGAGCGAGGTTTTAGTTACGCCAGGCGACAGCGCGGCGCCCATCGGCACCACACCGCCGCCATCATCCGCTGGCACGGGGCACCTGCTCGAACTCGACGACATCCACACCTACTATGGGAATATCCAGGCCCTGAAGGGCATCTCGATGCATGTCGATCGGGGCGAGATCGTGACGCTCATCGGCTCCAATGGGGCGGGCAAGTCGACCACGCTGCGAACCATCTGCGGCAGCCTCCAGCCACGGCACGGAACGGTCAGCCTGGAGGGCCGTCGCATCGACGAGATGCCGGCGCACGAGATCGTCCGCCTCGGCATCGCCCAGTCCCCGGAGGGACGGCGCGTCTTCAGCCGAATGACCGTCTACGAGAACCTGGAGCTGGGCGCATACACCCGCAAAGGCCCCCTCAGCGACGACGTGGCGCGGGTCTTCGATCTCTTCCCGCGCCTCAAGGAGCGGCGCACGCAGAAGGCTGGCACGATGTCCGGCGGTGAGCAGCAGATGCTCGCCATCGGACGGGCGCTGATGGCCCATCCCACCGTTCTGCTGCTGGATGAGCCGTCCATGGGCCTCTCGCCCATCCTGACCGAGCAGATCTTCAGCATCATCGGGGACATCAACAGCCAGGGCACGACGGTGTTGCTGGTGGAGCAGAATGCGCTGATGGCCCTGAATCTTGCTCATCGCGGATACGTCCTCCAGACCGGTCTGATCATCCTGGCCGACACGGCCGCCGCATTGGCCAGCAACGAGCAGGTGCGCCAGGCCTATCTCGGGGAGATCTGAGGGCCGACGTGGCCTTCTCGGTCAGCCTGGGTAGGGCATCGCGCTTGGCTGCTTCCGGGCTGGTGCTGCTGCTGGTCGGCTGCACTGCCCAAGCTCCGGCAGCGCCCACGGCTCGCGGTCCCGTTCCGGATTGGCGGGTGAGCATGGAGGAGCCGTATCCCTTCCTGGCATCCCCGCCTCCACTCATCCCGACGCCCATCGACGGTCGCTACTCCCGTGATCCGACCGACCTGACCGGCCTGACGCGCATCGGCTGTGTCCGCTGCCAGCCGTATCCGCTCGACCGCGGCGACTCGGTCCTGACGCTGGACGCCGGACGCTGGCGCCTGCAGCACGAAGCGCCGCCATACCGGGCGCGGGGCCACTTCCGGGTGGACGGCGATGTCCTGACGCTATTCAACGACGCCGAATGCGGCCGGGAGTCCGGCACCTACCGCTGGGGACTCGCGGACGGGAGGCTGAGCCTCGAGATGCTGGAGGACCCATGCGCCTTCGGCCAGCGCGAGCGCGACCTCACGGACCGGATCTGGGAGGTGAGCGGCGGATGATGGCAAGCCCCTTGCGTTTCCCTGCCAGGCGCGCGCCTGGGACGCGTTAGCCAGCGCGTTGGGCAGAACCTTCCTGTCATGCGCGCCCAGTGGCCGACATCTGATCGCCACACGCCGCTTCTCGAGGTGCGCCTCACGCTCGGCGCGCTTCTCGGTGAG
>JBBSMF010000027.1:0-9269 GCA_038233295.1 Candidatus Limnocylindrales bacterium
ATTGTGCTCATCGAGAGAGGTCGCGAACCGATGCGTGCCTTCACCGCAGGCCACGAAGAAGAGCAGATCGGTGTCTACCTCCGGGTCGAGCGCGGCCTCCACGGTCCGGGCCGTCGGTGAGGAGATCGGGCCTGGCGGCAAGCCCTGCGTCTGGTACGTCTGATAACCCTGCAAGTCCTCGGGCACAGCGAAATCGTTCAGGGAGGGGACCCCGATCAAACCCCAGAAGGCGAAGGCCGGCCACTCCCCCAGCTCCATCGCTCGCAACCGCACGGTGTCGTTCGCGTAGATGACCGTGGGGTCCGCGTTGAGGAGCCGGTTGCCGTTGAGCTTGCCGTCCAGGCGGTTCTGGTAGACGCCGGCGATGCGCTGGCGCTCCTCGTCCAGGACCGCCTCCTTCTCGACGATCGAGGCCAGGGTCATGGACTCGTAGAAGTCGAGCCCCGCTTCCGTGGCGCGCGCGATATAGACATCGCCGATGGACCGCTCCCAGTCGTCCAGCAGGATCCTCAAGAATCCCTCCGCCGACGTATCGGCGTCCATCTCGAAGACGCCTGCCCCCAGGAAGCCCTCCAGGCTGCGGCCCGCGGGGATGACGGACATCCACTCGTACTCGGCTCGGAGGTCGTCGGACGGTCGTCTGGCCAGGTCGTAGAACTCCTGCGGATCGATCTCGGCGGGCAGCGAGTCCTGGAGCTGGGCGACGATCTGCTCGATGCGCAGGCCTTCGCGCAGCGCGACGGTGAGGCGTGCTGGAGGCGGGTCGGGTGGTCGTTGGAGGCGATCGACGATGTCGCCTGGGGTCATGGTGGCGGTCAGCGTGAACGTACCGGTCTGGAGGCTGCTCTCCAGGTCGCGCGTGATGACGATGTACTGGAAGGCGAGCTGGTTGCTGAGCAGTCCCTGCTCTTCCAGATCGCGCCCGATTCGCGCGACGGTGGCGCCTTCCGAGACCACGAACTCCACGGGCGTGGCATCACTGCTGGCGGCCTCCTCCAGCTCGTCGCCCAGCTCTTCCCGCACGATGTCCCCGAACAGGCCGAAGCGCATCGCCTGCGGGTTGTCCTCGACCATGCCGCGGGCGAAGCCGCGCAGCGCCTGTCCGGCGAACACGAACGCGCCGCCCAGCACGATGGTGGCCAGGATGGCGATCAGCACGACGCCCTTCCACGCCCCGCCCCGCCGCGGTGGCCGATAGCTGCCGCTCCGGATGTCGGATGGGTCGACGCCGTAGGCGCGAGCGCTCCGCCGGCGATCCGATCCGTTGCGAGGCAGGCGCCCCCGGCCCTGGACCGTCACGCGCGAAGCCTGCTGCGAGCATCCAGCTCCGCCTGGAGGATCCCCGCTGCTGCTTCGCGGTCGATCCGGGCGCGGTGCCGGTCTCGCCGGCCGCTGCCGGGAGGCGCACCGGACGTCCCCCGTCGAAGTCGAGGCAGGCGGTCCTCGGCCGCTACGCTGCTCAGTCGCTCATCACGCAGGAAAAGAGGCAGTCCCAGGCGTCCGGCCATGGACTCAGCCCAGCTGCGCGTCTCACGAGCCTGTGTGCCCTCATGCCCATCCATGCTCAGCGGAAGTCCCACGACCAGCTCAGTGACGCCGTGCTCCTGTACCAATCGTTCCAGCACCGCGCCCTCATGATCCGCGTCCTGCCTGCGCAGCGTCGCCAGCGCCCGTACCGAGCCGGTCCGCGGATCAGCCAGAGCGATCCCCATACGACGGCTTCCCAGGTCGATCCCCAACAACCGCCCAGTCGCGCCCGAGGCCGCCCTCGGGCCAGTGTCGGTGGACGCCGGAGCCAGGTCGTCGGGTCGAGGCATGGTCATCACGGGCTCCTCTGCTGGGGCTCGAGGACGGTCAGGTCGATCCGCCGTGCATCATCCGGGACCGTGTCGATGAAGTCCGGCCAGGGCGTGATCGAGACGCTGCCGTAGGAGTCCAGTATGGCGCGCGCCTCGGAAACCGTCCGACCTCGGATGGCGGCTACCAGCTCCGAGTGATCGATCGGCTCATAGAGCTGGCCCGCCGCCTCGACCTCATAGACGATCCGTCCGCCGACGATCCGGGGTTCCCCCATGGTGGTCACCACGGAGTCCGGGAACAGTCGCGCGCCAGGCGCCATCGATGCGGCCAGCTGATCGGTCGCGATCTCCGCGACAGCGCTCTCCTCCACCGCCAGCACGGTCCCCCGGCTCGCCGCCGACAGAGAGAAGACCTCCACCGCCTGCCCCACCAGATCACCAGCTGCCACGTCCATCGTGGGCTGCTCTCTGGCGGCCGTCTCTGGGAACAGCCGCAGACCGCGTGGCGTGGTCTCAGGATCAGCTAGCGCCGACGCCAACTGCGAATCCAGGACCTGCTGGAGCCCCGCGACGGCGGCATCGTAGTCGGCCCGCGTGACGACGAGCGTCTCGACTCGCTCACCACCCGAGGTCGCCTGGGGGTTGGTGACCCGGACCAGTTGAGCCACGATGGGCTGCGGCAACGCCGTGATCGTGGCGGCCTCTACGTTGCCGGCGGGACCCGGATCGACGGCGCGGACGGGTGCCTTCACCGTGGACGGACCGCTCTGGAACGACGCCTGCGAGATCGTCACTCCCTGCGTCGTCTCGAAGGCCGCGCCGTCGGTCGTGGTCAGTCGTGTCCCTTCTGGGATGGGCACCTCGAACAGCGTGTTCTCGCTGGTGAAGCGGACACTGCCCGTGGCGCGGATCTCCTCGACCTCGCTGCCCGTGGCGGCGAACTGGTCCGTCGCGCTGAGGGGCACGTCGATCCGCTCCGCGGGGACTATCCCGGAACCAGGATCGGCCACTGCCACACTCGGGTCCGCCGTCACCTCGACGGTCACCGGGCCGGCCGGCCGGCTCAACGGGGTGAGGCTGACCGAGACGTTGGGCAAGTAGAGGTATGCCGCGTACAGCACGCCACCCAACAGTGCGGCGACCACCGCCAGGCCCACCAGCCTGCTGACCATCGTGCGACCGTCCGCCCTTGGTCGTTGGCGGACGGGCGACGGGTCGGACAGCGCGCCGGCCCGGGTGGCAACGCCTCCGCTGGCAGGCCCCCGGGACGCGACGCCCACGCTCACAGGGCCTCCGCCCGCGACGCCCACGCTCGCCCCGGAGCGGGGCAGGATCCGAGTAGCCTCCAGGCCGGCGTCCTGGCTGATGCGAGCGGAGGGCAGGGACGGTCTCGCGGCGCGTCGTGCCTGCTCGACCATCGGTTCCGTGGGCAGGGCCGGGGGAGCGTCGCGGGCCGCCAGCTGCGCTTGTGCCTGACCGTCCGCGGGCCACTCGAGCGAGGTCTCCGCTTCATCGACCGTCGCATACGCGGGCATGCCGGCGGAGATCGCCAGCGCGCGGACGCCGGGCTCGCCGGAAACCATGCCGACCACCACCTCGCGCTCCTGGGCCTCGCGGGACAAGAGCCGGAAGTTGATGCGGCTGGTGGCGACACGAGAACCGGGTGGCAGGACGAGGATGAAGCGCCGGTCGCTGGTGGTGCGCAGACGGGCGACCGCGTCGGTGATCTCGTCGTCGACGTCCAAGTAACAGACCGTCATGAGTCCCTGGAGTCTGCCCTAGACGCGCATCACCCGCAGGACCTTGCGCAGCGCAGCGTCCAGCGGCGCCTCTGGCGCGGCCATCTCGATGGCCTGGAAGGCCAGCCCCAGCGGTGGGATGTCCTGCACGTCGACCAGCAGTCCCGTCGCATCGCTGATCGCCTCGACCTGGCCCGGCTCGATGGTGTCGATGATGGGCGATCGAGCGAACGGAAGATCCTTGGCGAACGACGGGTCGCGCAGCGCTGCGGGTATGTGCGGCAGCCGCGAGCCGCCGCCGCATAGGTAGATGCGACCCGGCAGCAGGGCGTTTCGCCCGAGCTCCTCCAGCACCAGCTCGATGCCCGCCGACCAGACCGTGACATCCTCCGCGATGATGCCCGCTACCTCTTCGGCGCGCCCCACTGCCACGCCCTTGGCGAAATCGACCTTGAGCTCCTCCGCCCGAGCGAAGGGCAGCTCCAGACGGTCGGCCAGGGACTTGGTGAAGGCCCGGCCGCCCAGAGCGAACATGCGCGTGCCCTCCACACCGCCACTGCGCACGAGCGCGACATCGGTGGTCCCGCCACCGACGTCGATGAACAATGCCCCGGCCTGCTGGACCTGGTCACCTCCCAGGCAGCGGGCCACGGCGTAGGGCTCGGCAACGATGGCCAGCAGCTCCAGATCCAGCTGGCTGGCCACGCTCTGGAGGGCGCCCAGGTGCACCAGCGGGGCGAAGGCGTTGAAGATGCTGATCCGGACGTGACGGCCCTGGAAGCCGACCGGGTTCGTCACGCCGTAGCCGTCGATGGTCGCGCCGGTGACCGCCGCGTGGACCAGGCGGATGTCCACGTTGGGCAAGCCCGTCTCCCAGGTGATGGCGCGCTCCGCCTCGTGGAGCGCCTCGCGCTGGACCGAATCGACGAGGCGCTGGAGCTCCTGGTCGGTGATGGGCTGGTCGGGGCGCTTGCGTTCCTGGTCGTGGCTGATGGTGAAGCCCTTGACCAGCTCACCGGCGATGCCGATGACCACCTGGCTGGAGCGAAAGCCGGCCATCTCCTCGGCTTCCTGAAGCGCCACCTGACAGTTATCGACCACGGCGGCGATGTCCGCCACGGTCCCCGACTGCATGTGCGAGAGACCCTGGCGCTGACGGCCGACGCCCCGCACCACGCCGTGGCGGCCTTGATCGATCTCGAGGACGAGCGCCTTGGCGAACTCCGTGCCCACGTCCAGCACGGCGCAGGCCGCCAGCGGGTCGAGCGCCTCGCGCTGCAGGAAGCGGCGCCAGAACGCCATCGTCGCCTAGCGCGCTGGGTCGATGGCTGGCGGGTCGAGGTCCGTACCGAGCTGCTCGGCGAGGGCCTGACGGATGGCCTCCAGGGCAGACGGCAAGCGGTCACGACGACGGCCGCGCGCCTGGGCCATCTCCGGCCGGCCGCCGCCGCGTCCCTCGATGACCGGCGCTCCACTCTGCACCAGCACGCCTGCCGAGACGCCACGCTGCACCAGGTCGTCCGAGACGGTGACGAAGAGCTGCGGCTCGTCGGCCTCCAGCGCCAGGGCGATGACGCCGCTGCCCAGCGCCCCACGCAGGTCTTTGGCGTACCCCTTCAGATGGTCCATCGACTCGAATGGCGCGGCATAGGGCACGTAGCGGACGCCGTCGAGCGAGACCGCGCTGGCGACGAGCTCGCCGGGACGCACGGGCCCGCCCGCCACTTCGCCCGCCCGGAGGCGCTTCTCCAGGTCCTTTACGCGCGCCTGCAGCTCCGCCACGCGGTCTGCCAACGCTTCCGCCGTCCTTGCCCCGGCGGCCATGGTGGCGCGCTCCAGCGTCGCGAAGCGCTCCTCTACCAGTAGCTCGGCGGCTTCGCCGGTGACCGCCTCGATGCGCCGCATACCAGAACCGATGGAGCGTTCAGCGGTGATGTGGAACCCGCCGATCTGCCCCGTCGCGCGGCAATGCGTGCCGCCACACAGCTCGCGGCTGTAGCCATCCACGAATACGACGCGAACCTGCTCGCCGTACTTTTCGTCGAAGAACGCATCGGCGCCCGCCGCGACCGCCTCGGCCATGCCCATGAAACGCGGCTCCACGTCCTTGTCCTCACGGATGACGCGACGCACTTCCGACTCGATGGCGCGCTTCTCCTCGTCGGTCAGCGCCCGGTCGCCGGGATAGTCGAAGCGCAGATAGTCTGGCGTCACCAGCGAGCCGGCCTGGCGCGCGGCCTCACCCACGGTGTTGCGCAGCGCGCGATGCAGCACGTGCGTGCCGGTGTGGTTGCGCATGGTGCTGGCGCGCCGCGCCGGGTCCACCTCCGCCAGCACCGTCTGGCCGACGGCGACCCGGCCATGGAGCAGGCCGCGGTGCACGATGAGGCCGCCCACCGGACGCTGGGTGTCGGTGACCGTGAAGAGCGGCTCACCGCCATCAGCTGCGCGGATCAGGCCCTGGTCACCGACCTGGCCGCCACCCTCCGCGTAGAAGGGCGTCGCATCGAGCACCAGCTCCGCCTCCGCGGCAGCGCCCGCTCGCAGCTCGATCTCCGGCTTGGCCTCGAGCTGGTCGTACTCGGTGGCATCTCGGAGGATGGCCACGACCCGTGCCTCCGCGCTGGTCGTCTCATAGCCCAGGAAGCCGCTGTCTCCCACGCGCCGGGCGATCCCGTCATAGAGCGAGGTGCGGCCCGCCTGCCGGGCCAGGTCCGCCTTCTTGCCTGAACGACTGCGATCGCGCTGCTCGGCCAGCGCCTCGTCGAAGCCGAAGCGGTCCACGCGCACGCTGTGCTCGGCCGCCAGCTCGATGGTCAGGTCGATGGGGAAGCCGTACGTGTCATGAAGTCGGAAGGCCGTCTCGCCGGGAAGGATGGGCGTGTCGTCAAGGAGGTCCTCCGCGCGGCGGCCTATCACGCGCTCGGCGGAGGTCAGCGGGATGAGCGCCTCCTCGAGGTGGACCGTGCCGGCGTCCAGCGTCCGGGCGAACTGCGTCTCCTCCCGCGTGATGGTGCCCAGGATGCTCTCGCGCCGCTCCCCCACGATGGGATACGCCGCTCGCATCGATTCGATGACGACCTGAGCGGTCTGGGCCAGGAAGGGCTCGCGGCGACCCAACAGGCGGCCATGGCGTACCGCGCGTCGGATGATGCGGCGCAGCACGTAGCCGCGGCCCTCGTTGGCAGGCAGCACACCATCCGCGATGAGGAAGGTCGCCGCGCGCGAGTGATCGGCGATGACCTGGTAGCTGAAGCGCTCTTGCTCGAAGGCATCGGGATCGTGGCCCAGCAGTGCCCGCATCCGCTCGTGGATGGGCGTGAAGAGGTCCGTGTCGTAGTTGGTGGGAACCTGCTGGAGGACGCTGGCTAACCGTTCGAAGCCCATCCCGGTGTCCACGCTCTTGAAGGGCAGCGGCACGCGCGGCCCGTCGGGCTGCTGGTCGAACTCCATGAAGACGAGGTTCCATATCTCCAGCCAGCGCGGACAGGTCTCCGAATGGTCCGGGACGCAATGCGGTCCCTCGCTGAACTGCATGCCACGGTCGAAGTGGATCTCGCTGCACGGTCCGCAGGGGCCCGTGTCGGCCATGCGCCAGAAGTTCTTGTCGTCGCCCGTGTCGACATCTCCCCAGCGCGCCATACGCTCGGGCGGCAGCCCGATCTCGTCGCGCCAGACGGAGAAGGCCTCGTCGTCGTCCTTGTAGGTGGTGGCCGCGAGCCGTTCGCCGGGGATGCCGTAGACCTCGGTCAGCAGCTCCCAGGCCCAGTGGATCGCTTCGCGCTTCCAGTAGTCGCCGAAGCTCCAGTTGCCCAGCATCTCGAAGAAGGTGTGGTGCCGCGGCGTCCGGCCCACCTCCTCGAAGTCGTTGTGCTTGCCCGCTACGCGCAGGACACGCTGGGCGTCCACGGCGCGCTTGTAGGAGCGAGTCTCCACCCCGCGCAGCACATCCTTGAACTGGACCATGCCGCTGTTGGCGAAGAGCAGCGTCGGGTCGCCGGCCGGCACCAGGCTCGCGCTGGGCACCACCGTGTGGCCCCGCTCGGCGAAGAAGTCGAGGAAGCGTTGGCGGATCTGGGCCGCGGGCAACGATCTGATCCGGGGGTCGTGCTGAAGCGCCCGGGTTGACGGGTCCGGCATCTCCCGAGTGTAGCGAACGCGCGCGTGGTGGCACCCGTCCACGCGGTGGCCCGCCCCCGCTCGGGCGAGGACCTGGACCTACTCGTCCAGGCCCGACACCTTGCGGCGCAGACGGTCGGCGCCGGACAGGAGGCCCTTGCCCACGCTCTCCGCGGTGCGCTTGGCGCCATCCATCACGTCCGCCGGGCCGCGCACGATCGAGTCGGCAGCCGCGATCGTGGCACGCAGAGCGACGAGCGTCTCCTCCGCCTCATCCGCCAGCCGATCGATCCTCTCCACGCGCGCCATCAGATCCGCGGTCAGGGACTCCACCGATGCCGCCGTGGCACGTGCCTGCTGGAGGGTCTGGGGAAGCTCGTCCTGAAGGATCGACATGACCCGCCGTGCGTCAGCCGCCGTCCGGACCATCGCAAAGGCGATGGCCACCAGCGCCACGGTCAGCACCACCAGGCAAACCGCCGCGATGAGATCGAACGTCTCGGCCGTCATATCGGTCCTCCGTCTTCCGCTACCGGCCCTGTCGCGTGGGGCCTAACGTGCTGGCCACGGCGACGATCAGGATCCCCGCCCAGGACACCACCGAAGCCCAGACGAGCGAATAGTCGCCCAGGCGCAGCGGATCACCCAGCCGCGCTCCCAGGGCATGCCCGGCGTACGCCCCCAGGATCGCGGCCAGCAGGGCCAGGGGCAGGCGCGCGCCGATCTGGCCCCGTAGCAGCACGTACAGCGCGGTGTGGAAGACGCCCACCACCACGGACAACACCGGCGCCGTGCCGATGTCGGGCATCGTCACGCCGGGGCGGTCGAGCCGGCACCGGGGACTCTGGCCACCGGACCAGCCTGCCGTGGGGAGCGGATGCGCCCACCGCCGAGCACCTCGTCGCGGCGGTAGAACACCGCGGCCTGGCCTGGAGCAGGCGCCCAGGCCGGACGATCGAGCTTCACGAGCCAGGCGCCGGCTCGATCGGGCTCGGACGGCGTGGCCCGGCGCACCACGCCGGACACTGGCCCGGAACGGTGGCGGATGCGCACCTCAGCGCGGAAAGTGTCGGGAGCGGAGAGGGGGTCGTCTGTGCCATCGTCCCGCGGCGGGCGACCGGCCACGAACGAGACGTCCTCCACCTGGAACGACCGCAGGTTCAGATCCTCTCGGCGGGCCAGGGTCACGATGTTGGCGGGCGCGTCGATGGCCGCGACGTAGCGCCGTTCGCCCAATGCCACGCCCAGTCCCTGGCGCTGTCCAACGGTGTAGGCAGCGGCGCCGCGGTGCTGGCCAACGACTGTGCCATCGACGTCCACAAGCGGGCCCGCGGTCTCCTGCCAGCCGGCACGGTCACGTAGCGCGTCGCGGTAGTCGCCGCCGGGCACGAAGCAGATCTCCTGGCTCTCCGGCTTCTCCGCGGTCACCAGGCCATAGCGGCGTGCCACGTCGCGCACCTGTGGCTTGGCCATGCCCCCCAGCGGAAATCGAACGTGGGCCAGCTGGTCCTGCCGCAGGCCGTAGAGGAAGTAGCTCTGATCCTTGTCCGTGTCGCGGCCGCGCAGCAGCCGGTAGCGCCGTCCGCCGGGCTCGTCGGCGTCCTCCAGCGCA
>JBBSMF010000028.1:0-9225 GCA_038233295.1 Candidatus Limnocylindrales bacterium
CCGAGAATCGAAATGGGTCGAAGCGCGCGTCCGGGCTCAGGCTCTGGATCCGGAAGAGGAATGAGGCGTAGACGGAACCCTCCGGAGGAGGACGTGATCCGGCCCCACCGACGCTGACCTCCGCCTCCAGGAGGGTGACGCGCTGGGTGCCGGCCACGTCCAGCGTGTCACCGATGGTCGTCGCGCGGTCGGGATCCGCCGAGCCGGTGCAGCCCACGAGAACGGCGGCCAGCGCGATCGCCGGGAGGAACCTCAGTGCCTCGCGTGCTGCTCCGGGTCCGCGTGGTGCTCCGGGTCCGTATGGTGCTCCGGGTCCGCGTGGACCTCGTTCCGGAAGGAACCTCACGGCGGCAGTTTCCCACGCGGCGCCGCGCGCTTCTGTGCTGCGCCGGTGCGAGCCTTATCAGGGGCTCAAGCTGCTCGGCCGCTTGGCCGCGGGCGAGGCGTTGGCCGTCCACGCGGGACCCAACGCAACGGGGCTGACCGACCCGAGCTGCGGCGGCTGGCGGCTTGCACCGGACTGGTACGCTCCCATCTGGTTCACACCAGACAGAGGTTCGAAACAGAAGAAGGATCGCCGCCCCAGCGGCAGATCACGCAAGCTGGACGTCCCCAGACGCCCTGCGTGGTCCGTGCCGGACGCCTCTCGGGTGGCTTCGAGAGCCGTTGACGTGCCCCAGCACTAGTCTCGGCAGGGAGGAGCAGACGATGCCGTCATCGCGCCGAAGCGCCACCCGGGTGTCATCCCGTGTCCTGCCACACATCGTGATGGCCGGCTCCGTCGCCCTGGCCACGGCCTTTGCGAGTCCATTCGCCGACTCGGCTGCGCCGGCGCAGGCGGGATCGACCTGCGGCACCAACCATGACAGCGAGTCCACGCCGCCCTCCACCATCCGGGTCCACCGGACCGCCAGCGACACCGTGGACATCGTGCCCTTCCGGGAGTACGTGGGTATCGTCATGGCCTCCGGGGAGTGGCCCCATTACCTGCCTCGGGCCGTGTTGGAGGTAGGCGCCACCGCGACCAAGCAGTACGCCTGGTACTACACGCTGGAGGGCCACCACCGCTCCTGGTATCGCACGGCGGATGGCGTCTGCTACGACGTCAAGGACACCACCAACGACCAGCTCTTCCGGCCCGAGCGCGCGGACGTCACGCAGAAGCAGGAGGACGCCATCGCGGCGACCTGGGGTCTCACGCTGCGCAAGAACGGCCGCTTCTTCCTGACCGGTTATCGGGCGGGTGAGGAATCGAGATGCGGCGCGGACGCCAACGGCTGGAAGATCTATGCCAAGAGCGCCGTCGACTGCGCCAACAAAGGCATGGATCGCCAGCAGATCCAGGAGCTGTACCTGGAACCGAATCTCAGGTTCGTGTGGACCGACGGCGGCCCGGGCGACGAAGGGGAAGGGCCGGTCGACCTCCCGACCGTGGAGGCGCCCCGAACGGCATTGGCGACCAGCGGAAGGCTGACCGGTCGCGCCGTAACGGTGAGCTGGAACGCGACCGACCCGAGCGGCATCAAGCGCTACACCCTTCAGCGCAGCATCAACGGCGGGTCCTGGCAGCCCATCGACTTGTCCTCCAAGACGGCCACGGAGGCCACGCTCGGTATCCAGGACGGCCGCTCCTACCGGTTCCGCGTCAGGGCGCGCAACAACGACGGCAACTGGGGGACGTTCAAGACGGGCAGCGCGTTCCGTGCCGATGTCAGGGAGTCGCAGGAGTCGCTCCTGTCGGGCGGGACGTGGTACCAGCAGCAAGACTCGAAGGCATCGGGTGATGTCACGCGGTACGCCCGCACGGCGGGGGCCCGATCGACGCTGACCTTCACCGGCACGGCCATCGGGCTGGTGGCGCCGCGCGGCCCCGGTCGAGGTGAGGCGCGCATCCTGATCGACGGCAAGGAGGCGGCCCTCATCGACCTTGGGGCCGACACCGAGTCGGCGCGGCGGCTGGTCTTCACCCGCACTTGGGAGAAGTCAGCGCAACGAACCATCCAGGTCGTGCTGGTGGGCACCAAGGGACGGCCCCGCGTCGATGTGGACGCCTTCCTGGTGCTCGCCGAGGGCGGCTAGACCGCCAGGAGACGGTCCACCAAGGGTCCCACGATCCCCGTCCCGCGCATCCCTGCCAACCACTCGGCGGGGATGCCCGCCAGGCCCCAGTACAAGCCGGCCAGACCGCCGGCGATGGCCGCCGTGGTGTCCGTGTCGTTGCCGTAACGGATGGCGCGCTCGATGCTATCGGCGTAGGAGCCGCCACCTGAGAATGCGTCCCAGGCCGACCAGAACGAGTCAAGCGCGCCGCCCCTGCCCTGCCTGCCCGGCCAAGCCTCGAGCGCGTCGAGCGCCGCCAGATACCGCTCCCCGGGCGCCCCCTGCCCGGCGTAGACGAGACGCAGCCGCCGGCAGGCCGAATCGAGGGTCCGTTGCCGGTCCGGATCGCCGCGCAGCAGGTCGCGTGCCAGCACGACGTACACGGCGCAGACGACCTGGGCGGTGACGTGCCGGTGAGTGACGCGCGACGCGCGATGCGCCCGCTCGATGAGCTCCGGCAGCTTGACCTCCGGCTCTACCGCAGTGAGCGCCACCGGCAGGATGCGCATCAGCGACCCGTTGCTCTGGCTCCGATCGTGGTCTGGGCCAGCTTCCTCCGCGGGGACGCCGCGGCGTAGCGCGTCGATAGCCTGTGCGGTCGCGGCGCCGATGTCGAAGCGGCCCTCGCCGTCAGGCGTGTAGGCGCCCTCATCGGCCCAGGCCAGGGCTCGGCGTGCCTGGTCGGCCGTGTCGAACCCACCGGACCGCGGCTCCCCCCGGGGATCAGGCAGCAGGGAATCCAGGAGCGCGAGCATGAGTGCCCCGTCGTCGGACCAGGTGCCGGGCGGCCTGCCGTGCGTGCCCTGCTCTCCCCAACGGACCCTGCCCACCTCCTCGGGCGAGCGGAACTCGTAGGGCACGCCCATGGCGTCACCGACCAGGTGGCCCCACACCGCACCGGCCAGCCGGACAGTGCGGGGCATCGCCTCAGCCATCTCCAGCCCTAAGGGCCTCAGTCCTTCTGGGCGGTCCGTGCCGCATGCCAACAGCGCAGGATGGCCGCCGTGGAGACGTCCGCATCGGCATCGGTGGTCCCCCAGTTGGAGACGGAGATGCGCATCACCGCGCGACCCTGCCAGACGCTTCCCGAGAGCCAGCAGGTGCCCTCCTCCTGCACGCGCCGGACGACATCCCGGGTCAGCGCATCGTCGTCACCGAAGCGGACCAGCACCTGGTTGAGCACGACCTCATTGAGCACCTCGACGCCGGATTCCACCGCCAGTCCGTCGGCCATCCGCCGCGCCAGGCGGCAACAACGGTCGATGAGATCGCGGACACCGTCCCGCCCCAGCGAGCGTAGCGCCGCATACACCGCCAGGCCGCGACCGCGGCGAGAGAAGTCAGGCACCCAGTCCGACGGGTCGCGCTCATCGCCATCGCGCTGCATCAGGTAGGCCGCGTTCATCATCATCGAAGCGCGGTGGACTTCCGGGTCGGCGACGGCGACGATGCCCGAGTCATACGGCACGTTCAGCCACTTGTGCGCATCCGACGCCCAGGAGTCGGCTCGCTCCACGCCGCGCACCAGGTGCCGCAGCTCCGGCGACGCCGCTGCCCACAGCCCGAAGGCACCGTCCACGTGAAGCCATGTGCCCGGATGTTGCGCGACGATGTCGGCGATCTCCTCGAGGGGATCGAAGGCGCCGGTGTTCACGTTGCCCGCCTGGGCGCAGACGATGGTCGGGCCAGGGCAGCTTGCCAGTACCTCGCCTAGAGCGTCGGCACGCATGCGTCCCTGTCCGTCGGCCGCTACCCGCTTCATGCGACCGGCCCCCAGGCCGAGCGTCTGGAGCGCGATGGAGATCGTGATGTGCGCCTCGCCACCGCCCACCACGTGGACCTCCGGCGCGCCGTTGAGCCCCTGTGCCTCCACGTCCCAGCCCTCTCGAAGGAGGACGGCGCGCCGCGCCGAGGCCAAAGCCACGAAGTGGGCCATCTGGCAACCGGTGGTGAACCCGACGCTTGCTGTCGGCGGCAGGCCGAGCAGCTCCAGAAGCCAGCGCGCCGCCGTCTCCTCGGCCACGGCCACGGAAGGTCCGATGACGTAGAGCCCGGCATTCTGGTCCCAGGTGGAGATCAACCAGTCGGCAGCCAGGGCTGCCGGCAGCGAACCCCCGATGACGAAGCCGAAGAAGCGCGGACCAGCCGAAGCCATCACCCCGGCGCCGCCATCGCGGGCCAGGGCCTCGATCACCTGATGCGCGGGCTCGCCGGCAGCGGGAAGGTCGAAGGAGAGGCTCTCGCGCAGCTCCTCCAGCGACGCCTGGGCCGGGACCCGGCGCTCCGGGAGTCCGGCCAGGAACTCGCTGGCCAGCTCGCTCGTGCGGCGCAGCAAGGTCGCGGTCTCATCACCCCACCGGTCGTCGGTCACGTGTCTCCTCACACGCCGGTCCATCCGGGCCGGGATCTTCGCGGCAGTATGGCGGCTGGTCCGTCGCTTGGAACGGCGGGGCCCTTGAAAAGGCGGTGGTCGGGGTGCACTATGGGGTGGGATCGGTCCGTGCCCCAGCTCGGACCAACAAGGGGGGTTCGCCATGCAACGCGTCACGATCATCCTGTCGCTGGCCATCATCGCACTGGTAGGGGCGCCCGCGCCGGCGTCTGGAGAACCTGCCGCGGCGGCTGGATCGCCGGATGTGGTGGTCATCCTGGTCGATGACCTGCCGGAGATCGACGGCCGCCTCTGGCAGCTCATGCCCAACATCCGTCAGACCTTCGTGGAAGACGGGTTGACCTTCACTGACGCTCACGTGGAGTCGCCGCTCTGCTGCCCCGGCCGGGCCGGCTATCTCACTGGGCTGCACACCTTCAACCATGGCGTCACGGTCAACGACGTCTCGCTGTTCGATGACTCCATGACCATCGCCAGCCAGGTGCAGGATGCCGGCTACTTCACCTTCTTGGCCGGCAAGTACCTCAACGGTTACTCCAAGTTCGCTCCGTACGTGCCGCCCGGCTGGGATCGCTTCCATGCCATGACGCCCGGCTACTACGACTACCGCGTCTGGAACAACGGCAGGCCGACGCCGGAGATCCACGGGGATGAGCCCGCCGACTACTTCACGGACGTCGCCCGGCGCAAGGCGCTGAACGCTCTCAGGCGGGCACCGGCTGGCCAACCGCTCTTCGGCTTCGTGTCCATCTACGCTCCCCACGGCCCGACCATCCCGGCGCCCCGACACCTGGACGATCCGGGCTGCGAAGCTGTGCCAGCGTGGGCGCCGCCCAGCTACGACGAGAAGGACGTCTCCGACAAGCCAGCCTACGTTCGCTCGCAGCCGCGGCTGAAGGACGGCGGCTGGGATCTAACCGACGTATGCGGCACGCTGTTGGCCGTGGATGAGCTGGTGGGCGCGGTGCGCGAGGAGCTTGCCCAGCAGGGCCGGCTGGCCAACACCATGCTGGTCCTTACCAGCGACAACGGCATGAACTTCGGAGCGCACCGTCTCTCCCGAAAGAGCACCCCCTACGCGACGCAGGTCCCGTTGATGGTCTCCTGGCCCGCTGCCCTGGGGTCCAAGGCCCGGCGAGTCTCGCAACCGGTGGTCAACATCGACCTGGCGCCCACGATCTGTGAGCTGGCCGGCTGCAAGATGGGTCCCTACCCCAACGGTCAGCCGGATCCCGATGGGCACAGCCTGGTGCCGCTGCTCCTGCCGCGTGGCGATGTGGGGCGAGATGCTCTCATCACGGACATGCCCGACGGCGGCCGAGGTGTCCCGCCGTGGTTCGCCGTGTCCACCTCGGCCGCGTCGCGGCTCGCTGAGACGGGCTGCGACCTGGCGTCGGCCGGCGGCTGCCGCTGGCACTACGTGGAGTACGGGACCGGAGAGCGGGAGCTGTACGACGTGTCGAACGGGCCCTGCTGGCAGTGGACCAAGGGCATGGCTGGCGATCCCTGCGAGCTGCGGAACCTCGCCGGCAATCACGGGTACGCGTCGATCGAGGCGCGACTCCGCAGCCGCCTGGCGGAGCTGATGTCGGAGGGCGGCTAGGCTTCCCGCCCGCCGACGAGGGCAGCAGCAGCGGCCGTCATGCGCCGCGCGGCTGCTCCTCGATCTCCTGATCGCTCATGCCCGGCTCGCCGTCCAGCCCCTGCTCTGGGGGATCGTCGAAGCCGGTCGAGCCACCGCCATAGCCGCCCTCGCCACTGGCAGGACTTGCGCCGCCACCCCAGCTACCGGCGGGTCCCGGCTCGCGAGCGGACTCCGGGGTCGGACTTTCGTCAGCCGTGTCGACCGGTCTATCGTCCATGGTCGGTTCCTCCGGTGCCTGGCCTGAGGTGGCGGTGCTCTCGGTCAAGAGGGTGACCAACGCCGGGCGGAAGCGTCATGACCCGCTCTCGCGGGTCGTGCCAGACGCGTTACAGAGCCGAAGGGCACACGGTTCGACGAACCTTCCCTCGGATTCCCGCGACACGGGCGTGATCCGAGCGAAGCGCCGTTCGTCGCGTCACCGTTGGGGCGAGCGCGCCCGACATGGCGGACCGCATCCCGCTGGCCCCGGTGTAAGCTGACCCCTCGACTCGACGACATCATCCGGCCGGCGACGAACGCTGCTGCGACAGCGAGGCCGGCGCTCCACCGAACGACCCGGCTCGGTCGTTCCCAGACATCGAGGGAGGTCCCAGGGATGCCCCGTATCGTGCGCGGCGCGCTGCTCCAGGCGGAGTGGACCGGCGACAAGGAATCGATGATCCAGAAGCATGAGCAGTACGCGCACGAGGCTGCCCAGCAGGGCGCGCAGGTGATGCTGTTCCAGGAGCTCTTCTACGGTCCCTACTTCTGTCAGGTCCAGGACCCGCAGTACTACTCCTACACGGAGCTCATCCCGGACGGTCCGACCACCAAGCGGATGCAGGACCTGGCCAAGCAGACGGGCATGGTGCTCATCGTGCCCATGTACGAGGAGGACGACAAGGCGTCCGGCATCTACTACAACACGGCTGCCGTCATCGACGCCGATGGCTCGTACCTGGGCAAGTACCGCAAGACGCACATCCCGCATGTCAAGGGCTTTTGGGAGAAGTACTACTTCCGGCCGGGGAACCTGGGCTATCCCGTCTTCGAGACGGCGGTGGGCAAGGTCGGTGTCTATATCTGCTACGACCGCCACTTCCCGGAGGGAGCCAGGGCGCTCGGGTTGAACGGCGCGGAGATGGTCTTCATCCCCTCGGCCACGTCGCGCGGTCTGTCGGAGTACCTCTGGCGTATCGAGCAGGTCAGCCACGCCGTGGCCAACGGCTACTTCGTGGGCACCATCAACCGCGTCGGTATCGAGAAGGACATCGGCGACGACGACTTCTACGGGCAAAGCTACTTCTGCGATCCGCGCGGACAGTTCATCGGCGATCTGGGCGACGCCTACAAGGAGGAGCTGATCGTCCGCGAGATGGACCTGGACAAGATCCAGGAGGTGCGCCAGACGTGGCAGTTCTACCGCGACCGCCGGCCCGACGCCTACGACGATCTCGTCCGACCGTAGGTCTCCACTCGGCTGCCACGCAGCCAGCCCAGGGGTAACGCATGCAGTTCGGCTTCACGCTGAAACCCGACCACTCCATCGAGCGGACCATCGCTCTGACCCACCAGGCCGAGGCGGCTGGCTTCGACTACGGCTGGCTGTTCGACTCGCACGTCCTCTGGCGGGATCCGTACCCGCTGCTCACGCTCATGGCGCAGGCCACCAGCCGCATGCGCCTGGGGACCTGCGTCACCAACCCGGCCACCCGCGAACCATCGGTGACCGCGTCGAGCCTGGCCGTCCTCAACGAGCTCTCCGGCGGGCGGATGGACCTGGGCATCGGCCGCGGCGACTCGGCGCGGCGTGTGGAGGGCCGGCCACCCACCACGATGGCACGCCTGGGCGAAGCAGCGGAGCTGATCCGGGAGCTGGTCGAGGGACGCTCCGCCGACTCCGACGGGACCAAGATCAGCCTGCCCTGGTCGCCGGGCGGCAAGCTGCCCGTCTGGATCGCCGGCTACGGTCCCAAGGCCCTGGCGCTCACCGGGCGGATCGCCGATGGGCTGATCCTGCAGGTCGCGGATCCGGACCTGATCCGCTGGTTCGTGGCCCAGCTCCACGACGCGGCGCGAGCGGCGGGCCGTGACCCAGCCACCATCGAGGTGATGGCCGCGGCGCCGGCTCACGTCGGCGAACGCAGCCGAACCCGTGACCGCGTGCGCTGGTTCCCGGCTTTGGTCTCCAATCACGTCGTGGACCTGGTCAACAAGTATCCCCGGGAGCAGTTACCCGAGGCGCTCACCGGCTACATCCAGGACCGCGAGGGCTACGACTACCTCCATCACGCCGAGGTGGGGTCGAGCAACGCCACCTTCGTGGAGGACCAGGTGGTCGATCGGTTCACCGTCATCGGCAGTGTAGCTGAGCACCGCGACAAGCTGATGGCACTGGCTGAGGCGGGCGTCACACAGTTCAACATCTATCTCATGAACGGCGACGAGGAGGAGACCCTCGAGGTCTACGGCCGAGAGATCATCCCGGCCGTGCGCGAACGCCTGGGAGCGCGAGACTGATCGATACGGCCGGCGCGGCTCCCTCGCGGGCGCACCTGTGGGACCATCGACGGCATGACTGACCGTGGCAGCACGCCGCCCCAGCGCGGTGGGCGCGGCCAGAAAGCGCCCTGGATCGCGCCGGCGGGCCGCACCGGTGAGGTCCGCTGCCCGCTGTGTGGCTCGCCCAACGGCGCGGCAGCGGGGTTCTGTCGGTGGTGCGGCACGCCCCTTGGCCGTCCCACCGACCCGGTCATGGGGATCACCACCCGCCGCGCGCTCGATGCGCGAGTGGGGACACCATTCAGCACGCTGCTGGGCGCGTTCGCGGCGCTAGCCCTGGTTGGCGTGGTGGGCTTCCTCGCCCTGAACAGTGGGCTCCTCCCTGGGGGCGATGACGACGCGTCTTCCACACCCCGCGGCGCCGCCGGCAGCGCCGTGCCTTCGCCTGGGTCGTCCGGTCCGTTCGGAAGTGTGCGGCCGACCGCCTCGATCGGCACCAGCCCCGATCCCGGCGCCGTCCCCTCGGCTTCGGCCCTACCTCCGGAAGCCTCTAACGGAGGACCATCCGTACCGCCGCCATCGCCCTCTCCCCCGCCGTCCGTGCCTC
>JBBSMF010000029.1:0-9138 GCA_038233295.1 Candidatus Limnocylindrales bacterium
GCGGCGGCGGGAGGGGCATAGCATGTTGATGCCCCGTCGGGTCAAGCACCGCAAGGTCATGCGCGGCCGCATGAGCGGCATGGCCAAGGGCGGCACGTCCATCGCCTTCGGCGAGTACGGGCTGATGACCGAGGAGCCCGCCTGGATCACCAGCCGCCAGATAGAGGCGGCACGGCGCGCCATGACTCGCTACGTCAAGCGCGGCGGCAAGATCTGGATCCGCGTCTTCCCCGATAAGCCGGTGACCAAGAAGCCGGCCGAGGTGCGCATGGGTTCGGGCAAGGGCGCTCCCGATCACTGGGTGGCCGTCGTCCGTCCCGGCCGGATCCTCTTCGAGATGGCCGGCGTGCCGGAGGCGGAAGCCGCCGAGGCGATGCGTCTGGCCAGCCACAAGCTGCCCGTGGACGTCAAGTTCATCGTGCGCGAAGGAGCCGGCGATGGACATCGTTAGAGCCCGTACCTTGAACGACCAGGAGCTCGTGGACGAGATCTCGACGGCTCGCCGTCAGCTCTACGACCTGCGTTTCCAGCTGGCCACGCGCCAGCTCACCGACTACAGCCAGATCTCGCGGACGCGGCGTTCCATCGCCCGACTGCTGACCGTCCAGGCGGAGCGTGCACGCGCCGCGAGGACTCCAGCCGCGAGCGGGGCGCCCGCCGGCGCCGGAGGAGAGCGATGAGCGCGGTCGAGGTCCGGACCCGGGCCAAGCGCAAGGAGAAGGTCGGGCGTGTGGTGTCTGACAAGATGGACAAGACGATCGTGGTGTCCGTGGAGCGTCTCTCGCGCCATCGGCTGTACAAGCGCGTCGTCCGCCTGACCACCAAGTTCAAGGCACACGACGAGGCCAACGAGGCTCGTCTGGGTGACACCGTGCGCATCGAGGAGTCGCGACCGCTCAGTGCCACCAAGCGTTGGCGCCTCATCGAGATCGTGCAGCGGGCCGGCGAGGGGTCGACCGACACGGTGGCCGGTGAAGAGCCGGAGACTTCCGAGGCCATCCATATGGCGGCACATCCGGGTCGCGCTGACGCGGCCGCCTCGGACGAGGCGGCCGACGAGCGCGCCCAGGAGGTGCTTGCGTGATCCAGGCCAGCAGCCGGCTCAGGGTGGCTGACAACACCGGCGCGCGTACCATCGAGTGCATCCGCGTCCTGGGTCGCTCGCAGAAGCGCACCGCCGGCGTCGGCGACGTGATCGTGGCCAGCGTCAAGCAGGCCATCCCCAACGCGGCCGTCAAGAAGGGCGACGTGGTGCGTGCCGTGGTGGTGCGAACGAACAAGGAGTTCGGCCGCCCGGATGGTTCCTATATCCGTTTCGATGAGAACGCTGCGGTGCTCATCAACAACCAGGGTAATCCGCGTGGGACCCGGATCTTCGGGCCGGTCGCGCGCGAGCTACGGGATCGCAACTACATGAAGATCATCTCTCTCGCTCCGGAGGTGCTGTGATGGCCCGGACCCCGGACGCACCCCGCGCCACGCACGTACCCGACCTGCGCAAGGGCGACCAGGTGCTCGTACTGACCGGCAAGGATGCCGGGAAGCGCGGCACCATCGAGCGCATGGACAAGCCGGGTCGGGTGTTGATCGACGGCATCAACATCGCCAAGCGACACACGAAGGCACAACCGCCTCGGCCCGACCGGGCCGGGCGCATGCCCAAGCCGCAGCAGGGCGGCATCCTGGAGATCGCCCGCCCGGTGCACGCGAGCAACGTGATGATCGTCTGTCGCGCCTGCGACACGCCCACCCGCGTCCGCCATCAGAAGGCGGCCGACGGCCGCAGCGTACGCATCTGTCGCCATTGCGGTGAGACGTTGACCCGCGTGGAGAACAGCCAGTCGTGAACAGCGCCCTCCGTCAGCGGTACCTGGACGAGGTGGCCCCGGCGCTCCTCAAGGAGTTCGGTTACGTCAACTCGATGCAGGTGCCGCGTCTGCAGAAGATCGTCATCAATATCGGCCTGGGCGAGGCGCTTCAGAACGCCAAGGCGCTCGACGCGGCGGTCGGGGACCTGTCTCTCATCGCCGGCCAGAAGCCCATCGTGACCCGCGCCAAGCGGTCGATCGCGCAGTTCCGACTGCGCACCGGCAATGCCATCGGCGTCAAGGTGACCCTCCGCGGTGAGCGCATGTGGGACTTCCTGGAGCGCCTGATCCGACTCTCACTGCCGCGCATCCGCGACTTCCGGGGAGTGCCCTCGCGTTCGTTCGACGGCCGCGGCAACTACTCGCTGGGACTGCGGGAGCAGCTCGCCTTCCCCGAGATCGACTACGACAAGGTCGACCGCCTGCGCGGGCTCGAGGTGAGCATCGTGACGTCGGCCACGACCGACGAGGAGTCCAAGCGTCTGCTGGCACTCCTCGGCATGCCCTTCGCCGGCTAGCGGCGCGAGGAGGAGCGAAACGAATGGCCAAGAAATCTCTCATCGCCAAAGCGAAGCGTTCGCAGCGCTTCGAGGTCCGGGAGTACTCCCGCTGCACGATCTGCGGTCGTGCCCGGGCGTTCATGCGGCGCTTCGCGATGTGCCGCATCTGTTTCCGAGAGCGCGCCCTGCTGGGCGAGCTGCCCGGCGTGACCAAGTCCAGCTGGTAGCCCTATGAACATCTCCGATCCCATCGCCGACATGCTCACGCGCATCCGCAACGCCTCCCAGGCGCGCCACGCGGACGTCATGGTGCCCGCCTCGCGCACCAAGCTGGCCATCGCCAAGATCCTCCGGGAGGAGGGTTTCATCGAGGACTTCAGCGAGGGACAGGAAGGCCCGATGGCCGTGCTCCGCCTGAAGCTGAAGTACGTCGGCAAGGTGCCCGTCGTCAGCGGCCTCAAGCGTGTCTCCAAGCCCGGCCTTCGCGTCTACGCGGCCAAGACGGACATCCCGCGCGTGCTGGGCGGCCTGGGCATCGTCATCGTCTCCACCAGCCGGGGCATCATGACCGGTAGCCAGGCTCGCAAGGGTCAGCTTGGTGGCGAAGTCCTGGCCATGGTCTGGTAAGCGTCATGTCACGCATCGGTCGTCTGCCCATCACCGTTCCCCAGGGTGTGGACGTCACGCTCGAGGGAGGGCGCATCACGGTCAAGGGGCCGCGCGGCGAGCTGTCGCGGGAGCTCGTGCGGGAGATGCGCGTCGTCCGAGAGGACGGCCTGCTGCGCGTCGAGCGTCCCAACGATGAGAAGCGTTCGCGCGCGCTGCATGGCCTCACTCGCTCGCTGGTGGCCAACATGGTCATCGGCGTCACCGAGGGCTACCGCAAGGGCCTGGAGATCACCGGCGTGGGTTACCGCGCCCAGCTGGTCGGTCGCAAGTTGCAGCTCAACCTGGGCTACAGCCATCCGGTGGAGATAGATCCGCCGGCGGGCATCGCCTTCGAGATCGAGAATCCCACTCGCCTGGCCGTGACGGGCATCGACAAGGAGCTGGTCGGTCACGTGGCCGCCCGCGTCCGGGCCACCCGAAAGCCGGAGCCCTACAAGGGCAAGGGCGTTCGGTACGCCGGCGAGGTCATCCGCCGCAAGGCCGGCAAGGCCGGCAAGATCGGCGGCAAGAAGTAGCACCAAAGGCCCCGCAGGGGGTCCGCTGACCGGTCCCGCGTCATCGCGAGCCCGGAACACCACGAGGAGAGCACCACCATGGCCATGGCCTCCAGCCGCAGTGCCGCCCGCCAGAAGCGCCACGATCGCATCCGCCTCACCGTCGAGGGGACGCACGTACGGCCGCGCCTGGCGGTCTTTCGCAGCCTGAATCAGATCTATGCCCAGGTCATCGACGATTCGGTCGGTCGCACGCTCGCCTCGGCCTCTTCCATGGAGCGCGAGTCGCGCTCGGCATCGGGCACCAAGAGCGAGCGAGCTCGCCGCGTGGGCACGCTGATCGGGGAACGAGCCCGTGAGGCGGGCGTCACCAAGGTGGTCTTCGACCGAGCCGGCTACCGCTACCACGGACGGATCCGCGCGTTGGCCGACGCCGCACGCGACTCCGGCCTGGAATTCTGAGACCAAGAGGAGCCTCATGGCACGCATCGACCCGACCAAGCTGACGCTCGAAGAACGCGTCGTCCAGATCAACCGGGTGGCCAAGGTGGTCAAGGGCGGCCGGCGCTTCAGCTTCAGCGCGGTCGTCGTGGTGGGCGACGGCGCCGGTCATGTGGGCGCTGGCCTGGGCAAGGCCGGTGAGGTCCCTGAGGCCATCCGCAAGGGCGTCGAGGACGCCAAGAAGAACCTCATCCGGGTGCCCATGGTGGGCACTACCGTACCCCACGAGGTTCGCCAGCAGTTCGGTGCCAGCACGGTGCTGCTGAAGCCCGCCTCGCAGGGCACCGGGGTCATCGCCGGTGGCTCGGTCCGTGCCGTCGTCGAGGCAGCGGGCGTCCGGGACATCCTGTCCAAGTCCCTGGGGTCCAACAACCCGGTCAACGTGGTGCGCGCCACGATCGAGGCGTTGCGCAACATGCACAGCGCCCAGGAGCTCTCCGAGCGCCGCGGGCGGCCGTTGCGCATCCACATCCCGGGACAGCCCTCCACCACGGACGGCGAGGTGAGCAGCGATGGCCGCTGAGCTGCGCGTGACCCAGATCAAGAGCGTCGTGGGCACCACCCAGGCGGCGCGCGGCACGGTCCGCGCCCTGGGCCTCCGACGCATCGGCCACACCGTGGAGATCCCCGATAACCCCGCCACGCGCGGCATGGTCCGCGCCATCCGGTACCTCGTCACCTTCGAGGAAGTGTCCAGCGAAGCGTCGAAGCCTCGTGCGCGACGCGGCGCAGGAACGAAGCAGGAGACCTCACCGTGAAGCTCCACGACCTGAAGCCGGCCCAGGGCTCTCGCAAGGAGCGGACCAGGGTCGGTCGCGGCATCGCGGCCGGCAAGGGCAAGACCGCTGGCCGCGGCACCAAGGGCCAGAAGGCCCGCGCCGGCGGCTCCATCCCCGCCTGGTTCGAGGGTGGCCAGACACCGCTCCAGATCCGGGTGCCCAAGTTGCGCGGCTTCAAGCGTCGCGACCGCATCGAGTACCAGGTCGTCAACGTGGGCCGCATCTCCGCCTACGCCGCGGCCGGGCGTTTCGGCGTGGAGCCCTCCGGGCTGGCTGGTACGCGGGACGCTGCCGGTGACCCCGTCACGGTCAACGTGGAGGTCCTCCGACGGGCCGGTCTGGTCAGCACGGAGCGAAAGCCCGTGAAGGTGCTGGGCAGCGGCGACGTGACCGAGAAGCTCTTCGTGGCCACGGACGCCATCACGCGTAGCGCACGCCAGAAGGTCGAGGCGGCGGGCGGATTCGTCCAGGTCCTCGCGGCGGCGAAAGCGAGCGAGGATGCGGCTGGTGGCGAGGCGACTGCGAAGCCGCCCTCGAATGAGCCCGCCTCAGATGAGCCTGCCTCCGAGGCCGAGGCCGAGGCCGAGGCCGAGCCCGAGCCCGGGGCCGCGAGCGACGACGAGGGCACGGACCCGCCCAAGCGACGCAGCCGCGGGACCAGCACCGAGTCGACGGACACGGACCTCTAGGCGTGTTCGACGCTCTCGTCAATGCCATCCGCACGCCGGACATCCGGCGTCGGTTGCTGTTCGTGGCGGGCATGCTGGTCATCTATCGAGCGCTGGGCCACGTGCCAGTGCCCGGCATCGACCGCGACGCGCTGGATCAGTTCCTGAGCGGGCAGCCGTTCCTGCAGCTCATCAACCTGTTCTCCGGCGGCGGGCTGGCGCGCCTGTCCATCGTGGCCCTGGCCATGACGCCGTACATCAACGCCTCGATCATCATGCAGCTCATGTCGGGCACCGTGCCGCGGCTCCAGCAGCTGTCACGCGAGGGTGAGTACGGGCGCAACAAGATCAACCAGTACACGCGCTACCTGACGGTGCCGATGGCCTTCCTCCAGTCGTATGGCACGCTGGCCATCCTCCAGCGAGCCGGGGTGATCACGGACTTCGACCTGGCGCGCTTCGAGACGCTCATCCAGATGTTCACGCTGGCGGCGGGCGCCGTGCTGGTCATGTGGATCGGCGAGCTGATCACCGAGCGAGGCATCGGCAACGGCATCAGCTTCATCATCTTCGCCGGCATCGTGGCCGGCCTGCCGTCCGGCCTGGGCCAGTTCCTGGCCAGCCCGGACATCGCCCAGGCCGTGCTGTTCAGCATCCTGGCCGTGGCGGGCGTGGCCGTCATCGTTTACATCCAGGAGGGTCAACGGCGGGTCCCCATCCAGTACGCCAGCCGCGTCCGGGGACGGCGCATGTACCAGGGTGGTGCCACCTTCCTGCCCTTGCGTGTCAACCAGGCCGGCGTGATCCCCATCATCTTCGCCATCAGCATCCTGGCCTTCCCTTTCCAGATCGCCTCGTACTTCGCGGCATCGGGTGGGCTGGTGGGAGATATCGCCATCGGCATCACCAACTTCCTGAGTCCCCAGGGACCGGCCTATATCGTGGGGTACTTCCTGCTGACCGTGGGTTTCACCTACTTCTACACGGCTTTCACCTTCAAGCCGGATGAGACGGCGGACCAGCTGCGCAAGAACGGCGGCTTCATCCCGGGCATCCGTCCGGGTATCCCGACGCGCGACTACCTGGCCCGGGTGGTCTTCCGCATCAGCCTCGCCGGGGCCCTCTTCCTGGGCCTGGTGGCGGTCTCGCCGGTGCTCATCGAGGCACTCTTCCGGGGCAGCATCGTGGCCGGCTTCGCGCTGGGCGGCACGGCGCTGCTCATCGTGGTCTCGGTGGTGGTGGAGACGATGAAGCAGATCGAGGCGCAGCTGATGATGCGCAACTACGAGGGCTTCATCAAGTGACCCGGGGCCGGAGCGAGAGCGGCCTCGGACCGGCAGCTCGGTCCGGCGCTTCCGCCAGCGCCGGCTGCCGCGTCTTCGTGATGGTCGGCTCGCCGGGTGCCGGCAAGGGGACCCAGGCGCAGCTGCTGTCGGTCGCTCTCGGTCTGCCGCACATCGCCTCCGGGGACTTGTTCCGGGCCGCCCTCCTCGACGGCTCAGCGCTGGGTGACGAGGCGCGCAGCTACATGGAACGCGGCTCGCTGGTGCCCGACGCACTGACCGTGCGAATGATCGCCCATCGACTGGACCAGCCCGATGCGTCGGTGGGCGCCATCCTGGACGGCTTTCCGCGCACCTTGCCGCAGGCGCGAGCACTCGATGAGCTGCTCGCCCAGCTTGGATCGTGTGTGAGCGGCGCCCTCTACATCGATGTCTCCCAGGAGGAGCTCGTGCGCCGGCTCTCAGGTCGCTGGATCTGCCAGGGAGCGGAGCAGCACGTCTACCATGAGATCCTGCGGCCGCCCTTGGAGCCGGGCGTCTGCGACATCGATGGCACCCTGCTCCAGCAGCGTCCTGATGACCGCCCGGAGACGATCCGCACGCGGCTCGAGCTGCAGCTCCCCCCGATGTACGAGGTGGTCGACCACTACGCCCAGGGTGGCGTCCTGGTGACCGTGCCCGGCGAGCAGCCGGTGGAGCACGTCACCAAGGGCTTGTTGCAGGCCATCGGCCGTGCGGCGGCCGGTCAGCCCGTGCGCTGATGGCCGTCACGGAGCGTCGGGTGACGCTGAAGAGCACCGCGCAGATCGAGCGGATGGCCGTCGCCGGTCGACTGGTGTCGAACGTCCTCGACCGGGTCGGTGAGGCGATCCGACCGGGCGTCACCACGCTGGAGCTCGATGCACTGGCCGAAGGGCTGGTGCGCGCCGCCGGTGCCACACCCTCGTTCATCGGCGTGCCCGGGCACCGGGGGCCCTATCGCCACACGCTATGCATCTCGATCGACGAGGAGGTGGTCCATGGCGTGCCTGGAGCGCGCCGCATCGCCGAGGGGCAGATCGTCTCGGTCGACGCGGGCGCCATCGTCGAGGGCTGGCACGGCGACTCGGCGCGCACGTGGATCGTGGGCGGCGTGCCCGAGGCGGTACGTGCGCTGGTGGAGGCCACGCGCCGCGCGATGTACGCGGGTATCGCGGCGGCCCGTCCGGGTAACCACATCAGCGACATCTCGGCGGCCATCGAGGACGTGGCCATCGCCGGCGGCTACGGCGTCGTGCGGCAGTTCGTGGGACACGGCATCGGCACGGAGATGCATGAGGAACCGCAGGTCAGCAACTTCCGCTCCGGTCACCGCGGGCGTCGCCTGGAGCCCGGCCTGTGCCTGGCCATAGAGCCGATGTTCACGCTGGGCAGCCATGAGGTCGACGTGCGACCGGACGGCTGGACCGTGGCCACACGCGACGGGCGGTTGGCGGCGCACTGGGAGCACAGCATCGCGGTCACGGTCGATGGTCCGCGCATCCTCACCCAGCAGCTCCCCGCGGCGACGGCGGAGTCCGCGGCGTGACCGAAGCGTGCGGCAGTCTGGTACAATCTCCGTTCGCGCGCCGGGTGCGTCCCGGCGCCTGCCAGTGCCCGCCGGTTCTCGCTGACGGCGCACTCACTCACCAGTCAGAACGTTAGGGGTCTGTCGCCGCCTGTGGCCAAAAAGGATGCGATCGAGGTCGAGGGCACGGTCATCGAGCCACTGCCCAACGCCATGTTCGCGATCGAGCTAGAGAACAAGCATCGTGTCCTGGCGCATATCAGCGGCAAGCTCCGGATGAACTTCATCCGCATCCTGCCGGGCGATCGGGTGCGGGTCGAGCTTTCCCCCTACGACCTTTCGCGGGGTCGTATCACCTATCGCCTCAAGTGATCGGACAGGAGACATCGTGAAGGTCGGAGCGTCGGTCAAGACGCGCTGTGAACGCTGCAAGGTCATCCGTCGCCATGGCGTCGTGATGGTCATCTGCACCAATCCCAAGCACAAGCAGCGACAGGGCTAGGAGGAACGGTGGCACGCATCGCGGGCATCGACATCCCGCGCGAGAAGCGCGTTGAGATCTCTCTGACCTATGTCTTCGGCATCGGCCTGCCCACCAGCCAGAAGCTTCTGGCGCAGGCCAATGTCAACCCGGACACGCGTGTGCGCGATCTGACCGAGGAGCAGGTCAACCGGCTGCGCGAGATCATCGACCGTCGCTACAAGGTCGAGGGGGACCTGCGACGGGAGGTGGCCATGAACATCAAGCGACTCCAGGAGATCGGCTCCTATCGCGGCCTGCGCCACCGGCGCAACCTGCCGCTGCGGGGCCAGCGCACGAAGACCAACGC
>JBBSMF010000030.1:0-9099 GCA_038233295.1 Candidatus Limnocylindrales bacterium
AACGGCCACCGCGCTCTTCGCTGAGCCGCTGTCGGAAGACGAGCTTCTTCGTGCCTGGTCGGCGGATGAGCAGCGCCTCGCGACGCGGCTGGCGGCCGTGGCACCGCCAGGGGCCGCATCCGAGTCGCTGCCTGGATCGGGCCTCACCTTCGACTCGGTCCGTTTCGAGTATCCCTCCGGGGCCCTCAACGATCCATCACAGGCTCAAGTGGATCTCCTGATCGTGGAGGTCGTGCGAGTCCGCTCCACCGTGTTGGGCATCTTCCCCGCCTCGGCGCAGGAGACGCGTGTCGTTGCCCACGCGGGCCGCGCCATGCTGCGGCGCGAACCGAGCGGGCCCGCACTGCCCTTCCTCCCCGCGGCCGGCGTCTGGCGCATCGACCGAGTGGAGATCGACTGACCGCCGCCAACAAACATGTGCTTTCTGGCACCAAGAGGGTTGACAACGTCATTGTCAAGGTACTAGCCTGTGGCAGTGACCACTCGAACCGCCGACCGAGACCGCATGGGACGTGATCCCGGCCGGCCGGTCTATGTCATCAGCGTCGCTGCGGAGCTGGTGCGGGTCCATCCCCGCACCCTCCGCATCTACGAGTACGAGGGACTAGTCTGTCCCGCCCGAACACCGTCCAACATCCGGCTCTATTCCGAGAACGATGTCCGGCGGGTCCTCTGGATCCGCCACCTCACCCAGAACCTGGGCGTGAACCTTGCCGGGGTCCGCGTCTTGTTCGCCCTAGAGGAGCGACTGGGCACGCGCATCCTCGAGACGCTCTACGCCGAACGTCCCATGGAGGACGAAGACGTGGTGACTGACGCCGAAACGCCGACACGACCGACGGCCACCGCTGCTGCGGAGCCGGCGTGACCCCCGACCAAGGAGACCCCATGGCAACCAAGACCCCTCGAAAGCCGGCGCCGCCGGAGTCGAGCCCGACGATCCAGCTGCTGCCGCTCGTGGCGCTGCGCGAGACGGTCATCTTCCCGGAGATGATCGTGCCCTTGCAGGTCGGTCGGGACAAGTCCGTCCAGGCGCTCAACCGCGCCGTGGCGGAGGAGACGCCCATCGCGCTGGTGACCCAGCGCCAAGCCGACCGCGAGGACATCACCGATCCGGCAGAGCTGTACTCCGTCGGGACGCTGGCCAAGATCGCCCAGGTCGTCCAACTGCCGGACGGCACCGTGCGCGCCATCGTGCAGGGCCAGCAGCGCCTGCGGCTGCTCGGCTTCGAATCGGTCGACCCCTACATCCGTGCGCGCGTGGAGCTGGTGGAGGACGAGGGCACCAGCGGCATCGAGGTGCAGGCCCTGGTGCGCAGCGTCCAGAGCCAGATCGAGCAGTACGTCCAGTCGGGCGCACCGGTCCCGCCGGAAGCGGCCGTGGCCGCGCGCAACATCACGGAGCCCGGTCTGCTGGCGGACATGGTCGCTTACAGCCCGGACATGTCCACCGAGCAGCGCCAGGAGCTGCTCGAGACGATCGACGTCATGGAGCGCCTCAAGCTGGTCTCCGGCTTCCTGGCCCGCCAGATCGAGATCCTGGAACTCAAGGGTCGTATCCAGTCCGAAGTGAAGTCGGAGATGGACAAGACCCAGCGCGAGTACATCCTGCGCGAGCAGCTCAAGGCCATCCAGCGCGAGCTGGGCGAGGACGATCCGCAGCAGGCGGAGATAAACGAGCTGCGCGACAAGGTCGAGCAGGCTGGCATGCCGGAGGAGATCAAGACGCGGGCGATCAAGGAGATCGACCGAATGAGCCGCATCCCCTCGGCCTCGCCCGAGGTGGGCGTCATCCGGACCTACGTGGACTGGCTCGTGTCGCTGCCGTGGGACTTCTCCACGGACGACAACCTGGACATCCGAGAGGCTGCGCGCATCCTGGACGAGGACCATCACGGCCTTGAGAAGGTCAAGGAGCGCATCCTGGAGTACCTCTCCGTGCGCACCCTGGCGGACACCATCCGCAGTCCCATCCTGGCCTTCGTGGGACCCCCCGGCGTGGGCAAGACCTCGCTGGGCAAGAGCGTCGCCCGCGCCATGAACCGCAAGTTCGTGCGCATGAGCCTGGGCGGCATCCATGACGAGGCGGAGATCCGCGGCCATCGGCGAACGTACATCGGTGCGCTGCCCGGCCGCATCATCCAGAACATCAAGACGGCCGGCTCCAACAATCCCGTGTTCATGCTCGACGAGGTCGACAAGATCGGCATGGACTTCCGCGGTGACCCCAGCTCTGCGCTGCTGGAGGTGCTGGATCCGGAGCAGAACAACACCTTCCAGGACAACTACCTGGAGGTTCCCTTCGACCTCTCCAAGGTGCTCTTCATCGCCACGGCCAACCTGCTCGACCCCATCCCGCCGGCCCTGCGCGACCGGATGGAGGTCATCCAGCTGCCCGGCTACACGCAGTCGGAGAAGATCGAGATCGGCAAGCGGTTCCTCATCCCCAAGCAGATGGAGAACCACGGGCTCAAGCCCAAGCACATCGACCTGACCGAGGAGGCCCTGGTCTCGCTCGTGCAGAGCTACACCAAGGAAGCCGGCGTGCGCAACATCGAGCGCGAGATCGCCGGCGTCATGCGCAAGGTCGCCCGGCAGGTCGCCGAGGGCCGCAAGCGCAAGACCGTGGTCAACGACAAGAAGCTCCTGGAGTACCTGGGGCCGCCGCGCTTCGAGTACGGCGAGCTGGAGGTCGAGGACCAGACCGGGGCCGCCACAGGGCTCGTGGTCACCGAGGTGGGTGGCGATGTCGTGGCCGTGGAGGTCACGCGCATGGAGGGCAAGGAGGACTTCATCCTCACCGGCCAGCTGGGCGACGTGATGAAGGAGTCCGCCCGAGCGGCCCTCTCCTGGATGCGCGCCAACGCCAACGCGTTGGGCATCACGCGGGAGACCTTCGAGAAGAACACACTACACATCCACGTGCCCGCGGGGGCCATCCCCAAGGACGGCCCGTCGGCCGGCATCACGATGGCCACGGCCATGGTCAGTGCGCTCACCAACAGCCCCGTGCGCAAGGACGTGGCCATGACCGGCGAGATCACCCTGCGTGGTCGCGTCCTGCCCATCGGCGGACTCAAGAGCAAGATCCTGGCGGCGCACCTGGCGGGTGCCAAGGCCGTGATCCTGCCCTTGAAGAACGAGAAGGACCTGCGGGACGTGCCCGACGAGATCCGCAAGCAGATGAAGCTGATCCTGGTCGACTCGATGGACCAGGTGCTGGACAACGCCCTCCGACGCCGCCCGGTGGCGCTCAAGGCGCCCAAGGCCGAGATCATCGAGCCGGGCGAGCAGCTCGAAGACCACCCCGCTGCGCCCGACAAGGTCCGGCGAGGCTTCCCGGGGGCTGATCAGCCCCCCGCGGTGGCTGGTCCCGAGTCCGCGGCGGCCGGGCCGGTGCGGGTCTCCAGCTAGGCAAGGTTCGGGCTCACCCCCCGCGGGTGGGCCCGACCGTCCCTGGACCGAGCCATGGAGTACAAGGACTACTACGCGACACTGGGCGTGCCTCGGACGGCCACGCCTGCCGCTATCAAGAAAGCGTTTCGGTCGCTCGCGCGCAAGCACCATCCGGATGTGAACACGGGCGATGCCGTGGCCGAGCGGCGCTTCAAGGACATCAGTGAAGCCCACGAGGTCCTGGCCGATCCCGAGAAGCGCAAGGCGTACGACCAGCTGGGGGCGAACTGGGAGGCCTATCAGCAGGCGGGTGCCGCGACCGGTGCGGCGAGTGGCGGTCGCGGGGCCGGTGGCGATCCATTCGCCGGTATCGCGGGGTTCGGCGGCGGTGCAGCGGGGGCCGGTCGGAGTGGCGCAGGTCCGGGCGGGGTCCGCTTCGAGTTCCACGGCGATCCGGAGGATCTTGAGGGCTTCTCTGACTTCTTCCGCACCTTCTTCGCCGGCGGCGCTGCCCCGGAAGGCGTTCGTCGGAGCGGTGCTGGAGCCAGGCCGGCTGCCACCCGGCAGGCCCGTGGCGGCTCCATCGACGATCTGATCGCGGGGCTGGGTGGAGTCGATATGGAGCTCGACGGGCAGCGAATGGCGCTACCGCGCCAGGATGCGGAGGCCGAGGCGGAGATCAGCCTGGAGGAGGCCTTCCACGGAACGGAGCGCCGGGTGGAGATCGAGGGACGACGCCTGGACATCCGGATCCCGCGAGGAGCGGACACGGGGCGTCGTATCCGCCTCTCAGGCAAGGCGGGCGTTGGTCCGGATGCGGGCGACTTATACCTGCGCATCAAGGTCCAGCCACATCCCGTCTTCACCCGCTCCGGCGCGGATCTGCGCCGTGAGCTGCGCGTCACGCTGGGCGAGGCACTCCTGGGCGGGGAGGTGCCGGTCCAGACGCTCAAGGGACGGGTGCTGCTCAACTTGCCGCCTGGCACGCAGAACGGGCGCGTCTTCCGCCTGAAGGGCCAGGGCATGCCACGCTTCGGAGCGCCCGATGGCGAGGCCCCCGCCGGCGACATGCTCGTCACTGTCCGCGTCATCCTGCCCACCGACCTGGACGAAGCGGCCCAAGAGGCCGGCCGCCGCTTCATCGAGCTGGCCCGCCAGCCGGACCCGCGCACGTGACGCCCTCGCGTGGCCGGTCGGGACGCGGAGCCACCGACATCGAGCCCATGGGTCGAGCAGAAGAAGTAGCGATAAGCCTGCCCGAGTGGCTCGATCTGGCTCGGGCGGTGCGAAGCGATGGGCAGAAGCCAGGGTCGCACCGGAGTGCCGCCGACTTGGTGATCGAGGGCCGCGCCAAGCGTTCGAAGGCGTAGGCTCTTGGTGCCCGTCGGAGACTGGCACAGCCGGTAGAGTCTTCCGGGATCCGCGAATGCGCTGCCTGACCGATTGCAAGGAGACCCGTTGCCCCGAACCAAGCGGACCTCCGGCGCTGCCTCGGAGAGATCCACGCCCGTCCGGTTCGAGGCCAAGCTCTGGCAGGCGGCTGACGCGCTGCGCAACAACATGGACGCAGCGGAGTACAAACACGTGGTCCTGGGCCTCATCTTCCTGAAGTACATCTCCGACGCCTTCGAGGCGAAGCACGCCGAGCTGGAGGCCCAGGAGGCGGAGGGGGCGGACCCGGAGGATCGGGACGAGTACCTCGCCGAGAGCATCTTCTGGGTCCCCCGGGAGGCCCGCTGGTCGCACCTCAAGGCCAGCGCCCCGCAGTCGACCATCGGGACCATCGTGGATGAGGCTATGGCGGCCATCGAGCGGGACAACCCGACGCTGAAGGGCGTCCTGCCCAGGGACTACGCGCGCCCCGGGATGGACAAGGCGCGCCTGGGCCAGCTCATCAACCTGGTCAGCGACATCGGCCTGGGCAGCCCCGATGATCGCGCTCGGGACACGCTCGGCCGGGTCTACGAGTACTTCCTGTCGCAGTTCGCCAGCGCGGAGGGGAAGCAGAGCGGCCAGTTCTACACGCCCCGTCACGTGGTCCGCGTGCTGGTCGAGATGCTGGCGCCCTACAAGGGCCGCGTCTACGACCCGTGCTGCGGATCCGGCGGGATGTTCGTGAGCAGCGAGCGGTTCGTCGAGGCGCACCGCGGCAAGATCGGCGACATCTCCATCTACGGGCAGGAGTCCAACTACACCACCTGGCGCCTGGCCAAGATGAACCTGGCCATCCGCGGCATCGATGCGCAGATCGCCCACGGCGACACCTTCCACGCCGACGCGCACCCCGACCTCAAGGCCGACTACGTCCTGGCCAATCCGCCCTTCAACGACAGCGACTGGCGCGGGGACCTGCTGCGCGACGACAAGCGCTGGGCATTCGGCATCCCGCCCCCGGGCAACGCCAACTTCGCCTGGGTCCAGCACTTCATCTCCCACCTGGCCCCGAGCGGCATCGCCGGCTTCGTCCTGGCCAACGGCTCCATGTCGTCCAGCCAGTCGGGCGAGGGCGAGATCCGCAAGAGCATCATCGAGGCCGACCTGGTCGACTGCATGGTCGCTCTCCCCGGCCAGCTCTTCTATTCGACCCAGATCCCGGTCTGCCTCTGGTTCCTGGCACGCGACAAACGCAACGGCCGCTTCCGGGATCGGCGCGGGGAGACGCTGTTCATCGACGCCCGGAAGCTGGGCACGTTGGTGGACCGGACTCACCGTGAGCTGACCGATGAGGAGATTGGGAGAATCGCCGGTTCGTACCACGCTTGGCGTGGCGACCCGGGAGCGGACGAGTACGCCGATGTGCCCGGCTTCTGCAAGTCCACGATGTTTGATGAAATTCGCGGCCACGGCCACGTCCTTACACCAGGGCGCTACGTGGGTGCAGCCGACGCCTTGGCGGACGACGAGACTTTTGCGACGAAGATGGCGCGGCTCTCCTCGACTCTGCGCGAGCATCGAGAGGAAGGTCTCAGACTCGACGCGCTCATCGTGACCAATCTACGAGAACTCGGACTTGACGGATAACGGCGACCCGAACAGCCTCGGCGACTACTTCAGGCTGCAACGAGGGACGACCTACAAGGGCGCCCTCCTCGGCTTGCCTGGGCCAGTCCTGCTCGGTCTGGCCACCATCCAGCGCAATGGCGGCTTCCGATCAGACTCGGTCCAGACCTACGGGGGCGACTCCCCAGAGAAACTGCTCGTGCGGCCCGGTGATCTCTACGTGTCCCTCAAGGATGTCACCCAGGCGGCTGATCTTCTGGGTGCCGTAGCGCGGCTTCCAAGTGACGGTCCCGTTGGGCGCCTGACCCAAGACACGGTCAGGCTGGAGCCGAAGAGAGACGACGTACCGATCGACTACTTGTACTGGCTCATGCGCACGCCCGAGTACCGAGACTTCTGTCGATCCCGCGCCACAGGGACAACCAATCTGGGGTTGGCGCGCGACGACTTCCTGTCGTTTCCTGCGCTCAAGCCTACGTGCGAACAGCATCGCGTCGTGAAAGTCCTAACGGCGATCGAGGATCGAATCGCACTCAACCAGCGCATGAGCCAGACGCTCGAGGCGTCGGCGAGGGCGCTCTACAAGTCGTGGTACGTGGACTTCGACCCCGCGCGCGCCAAGGCACAGGGCAGGGAGACGGGCTTGCCCGCGAGAGTAGCGGAGCACTTCCCAAGTTCATTCGTCGACTCGGAGGCTGGCGAGCTGCCCGAGGGCTGGGAGATTCGACCCGTTGGGGACCTCGCCTCAGTGGTCGGCGGAACTACACCAAGAACCAGCGAGCCGGCGTACTGGGACGGCGGCACGCATCACTGGGCAACGCCCAAGGACCTGGCGAGCCTGCACACGCCAATCCTGTTGGACACTGCCCGTCGCATAACCGACGCAGGTCTCTCGCAGATCGGCTCTGGTCTATTGCCGCCTGGAACGGTCCTGCTGTCGTCCAGGGCTCCTATCGGATACCTCGCTGTGACGGAGGTTCCGGTCGCGATCAACCAGGGCTTCATCGCGATGGTCCCAAGACCCGGCGTGTCGAACCTGTTCTTGCTGCACTGGGCGCGCCACGCCCACGACATCATCGTCAGCCGAGCCAACGGATCCACCTTCCTGGAGATCAGCAAGGCCAACTTCCGACCGATTCCCGTGGTAGTGCCGCCGCAGCCGCTGCTCCGGGCCTTCGACGACCTGACCCAGCCTCTCCACGCACGTATGGTGACCTGCGAGCGGGAGTCGCGCACCCTCGCCGCGCTTCGCGACACGCTGTTGCCCAAGCTGATTTCAGGCGAGCTGCGGGTCCCCGACGCAGAACGCATCGCCGTGGAGGCTGGTGCGTGATCGACCCACGCTGCTATGGCCAGGCCGACGCTTCGCCGGTCATCGTCGGTGAAGTCGCTAGACCGTCAGCTCGCGGATGCGGGTGTCGTGGATAGCTTGGAACCACGGGCCCGAGCCGCGGTCACGAACGATCTCTTCCATCCGATCCCACCACTTGACGATCAGCTTCAGGTTCTCCCAGTTGCTGAGATCTCTTCTGCCAGCGATCCAGAAGACCCGGAGTCCTGCCGACCTGAACGCGGCCAGTTCCGCTGGCTTGGTCCTGATCCTCTTGTCGCGACTGATGACGACCAGGCCCATGTTGGAGACGATCGGCATCCAGACCGTGTCGAGTGTTCCGGTCGGAACCATGGGCAGGTCGTGATGGCCCGGATGGAGGACGTCGTCGCGGGCGATCGCGAGCATCTTGGCGAGGCCCAGCGACGTCTCGTCAACGAACCACTTGGGATCAACCCGCGTGGCCGCCATCTCCGCTACGCCGCCAGCTTCGTCTCACTACGCAGCAGTTCGTATCGGATGGCTTGCCACACCTCCTCATCGCTGAGGTCGTAGAGGCTTGCGATCAGGGCGGGCCTGTCCCCAGCTCGCGCCTGTTCGGCGATGACAGCAGTCGGGACGCTCCTGACGACTGGTTCCCCGAACTGCCGCAGGGGATCGAACCACACGTGCTGGAGATCCGGCACCGGATTCATTCGCCGTACGAATCCCTCGTTGCCGAAGTCCACGGATCGGACGAACCGGTCCGTCTCGGAAGTCAGCGCGAGCTGCCCGCTGCGGACCACGATGAGTCGCAGCGGCTTCTCGAGTCCCACCTTCTCCTGGACCCTCAGCACCAGCTCTCGACCTCGCTCCTCTAGAAAAGGACGCGCGTAAGCGAGTGGATAGAGCTTGTCGAACTGCTCTCGGAGTCCCTCGACCGCCGGGCGCATCCGCTGGATCGGGATGCCTGCGTCGCGAAACTCGGAGAGAAGCCTTGCCTCCGTGAACTCGCCCCAAGTGACGATCTCGTCGCTGGTCGACTCGAGCCTCACGATCGGTGGGTACAGCTTTCCCCTACGTTCGTAGCCATCGATCCAGCGCTTGGCTGTGCCCGAGCGGAGTCTCAGGATCCAGTCCACCTGAGCCATCCCATAGACGGGCCTTGTGAGGAGGTCGATCGGCTGTGACATCGCTCCATACTCTCACGTCCCGCTGCGGTCGAGCCGGATCTTCGGCGTGGCCTCGCTAGACTCCGTGCGGAGGCTCCGACCGATGCCCGCCCTGATCGACGACTACCGCAGCCGGATCCACGATCTCTGCCGGACGTACCGCGTTCGCCAGCTGGACGTGTTCGGTTCGGCCATCCGGGACGACTTCGATCCCGCGCGGAG
>JBBSMF010000031.1:0-9054 GCA_038233295.1 Candidatus Limnocylindrales bacterium
CAGGTCACGCTCCAGCCGGTGGAGCGGCTGGGGGTGGACGCGGCCATCCTCTTCGCCGACATCACCAGCCCGCTGCCGGGCATGGGCGTGCCGCTGGAGATCCGCGAGGGGGTCGGCCCTGTCATCGATCCACCCGTCGACTCGCTGGCGGCCATCCGCGCCCTCCGTCCGTTCGACGCCGAAGAGGCCGTGCGCCCGTTGCTCGAGGCGATCCGCCTCATCCGGCACGAGTCTCCGGTGCCGCTCATCGGCTTCGCCGGGGCGCCTTTCACGCTGGCCTCGTACCTGGTCACCGGCCGCTCGTCGCGAGAAGCGCAAGGCATCAAGTCGCTGATGCGCTCGGAGCCCGAGGCGTTCGACGTGCTGCTCGCCCGCCTGGTCGACACCACCATCGCCTACGTCAGCGCACAGGTCGGCGCGGGGGTGCAGGCCGTTCAGCTGTTCGATTCCTGGGTGGGAACGCTCAGCCCGTTCGACTACCAGCGGTCCGTGCTACCCCACATGCGGCGCCTCTTCGCGGGCATCCGACCGCTGGGTGTGCCGCTCATCCACTTCGGGACCGGCTCGGCGGGGCTGCTTACGCTCCTGGCGGAGGCCGGCGGCGATGTCATCGGACTCGACTGGCGTATCGGCCTGGACGACGGTTGGGCACGGGTGCCTGATCGGGCGGTGCAGGGCAACCTGGACCCGGCGGCGTTGTTGGGGCCCTGGTCGGGCGTGGAGGAGCATGCGCGCTGGGTGCTCGCCCAGGCCGGCGGTCGAGCGGGCCACATCTTCAACCTGGGCCACGGGGTGCTGCCAGCCACCGACCCTGATCACCTGCGCCGGCTGGTCGACCTGGTGCACCAGGAGACGGCTCGATGACGGTCGCGCGGCCCGCCGCCCAGGCCGCGCAGGGCTCCGGCGTGGGGGCCTGGACCGGCGAGCGGCGCTTCCTGGCCGCTTGCGCGCAAGAACCGGCGGACACGACACCCATCTGGTTCATGCGCCAGGCCGGCCGCGCATCGCCGGGCTACGAGGCGCTCCGCGCGCGGCACTCCGTGATGGAGATCGCCACGACGCCCGAGCTGTGCGCTCAGGCCTCGCTAATGCCCGTGGACGCGTTCGGCGTGGACGCGGCGGTGCTCTTCGCCGACATCATGCTGCCGCTGGTGCCCATGGGCGTGGCCCTGGACCTTACCGCGGAGGGGCCCATCATCGAGCGTCCGCTGCGCTCCGCGGCGGACGTGGCACGCCTGCGTCGGATCGATCCAGGCGTGGAGCTGCGGCACGTGACCGACGCCATCGGCCTCACGCGGCGCGAGCTGGCCGGCCGCGCGGCCGTCATCGGGTTGGGCGGCGGTCCGTTCACGCTGGCCGCGTACCTCATCGAGGGGCGGCCGTCGCGCGACCAGGCACGAGCCAAGGCGCTGATGTACGGCGAGCCCGCCACGTGGCACGCCCTCCTGGAGCTGCTGGCGGACGTCACCGCGGAGTACCTCCAGGCCCAGATCGATGCCGGGGCACATGCCGTGCAGCTCTTCGACTCCTGGGCGGGTTCGCTCTCGGCAACGGACTACGCCGAGTACGTGGCGCCTCACGCGGGGCGGATCCTGCGTTCCGTCCGCGGGGGCGCCACGATCCACTTCGGGACGGGCACGGAGGGGCTGCTGGAGGTCATGGCCGAGGCCGGTGGGGACGTCATCGGGATCGACGCGCGGCAGTCCCTGGCGGCGGCCTGGGCGCGGGTCCCCGATCGGGCCATCCAAGGCAACCTGGACGGGGCTCGACTCCTGGCCGGCTGGGAACCGACCCGGGTGGGCGCCCTCAGGGTCCTGGCGAAGGCGGCGGGCCGGCCGGGGCACCTCTTCAACCTCGGCCACGGCATCGCCCCGGAGACCGACCCGTCCATCGTGCGCCGCCTGGTGGAGTTGGTCCATTCGGAAGGAAAGCCTGAGGGGGCGCCGTGACGGCCGAGGCCCGCCTAGGCGTCTTGCTGATGACCTACGGCTCGCCGGCCAGCCTGGACGACGTGGCGGCCTACATGACGCGGGTCCGCGGCGGCCGCGAACCGGAGCCGGAGCTAGTGGTGGAGTTCCGGCGTCGCTACCAGGTCATCGGCGGCTCTCCGCTGGTGGCTATCACCGGGGCGCAGGCTGAAGCGCTCGAGGCGGCGCTCGACGGTGACGTGCCGGTGGCGGCCGGGATGCGCTTCTCCGAACCGACCATCGAGGGGGCGCTCCGCGGCCTCGCGTCGCGCGACGTCACGCGCGTGGCTGCGATCATCCTCTCACCCCAGTACTCGCCGCTGATCATGGGCGGCTACGGACGGGCCGTGGACGCGGCACGGGCGGCCATCGCGGCGGAGGAGGGTGGCCGCGAGGCGCCAGAGGTGGTGATGGCCGGTGCCTGGCACCGTGAGCGGGGCTTCATCGCGGCGCTGGCCGGACGGATCAGAGAGGCGCTTGAGCGCCTGCCGCCCGACGAGCGCGGCGCCGTGCCGGTGCTCCTCACGGCACACAGCCTTCCGCGGCGGATCGCGGAACAGGAGCCCGACTACCTCGTGCAGCTCGAGGAGACGGCCTCAGCAATAGCCCAGGTCGCCGGTCTCGGTCCAGAGCGCTGGACCTTCTGCTGGCAGAGCGCCGGCCACGAACCGGGCGAATGGATGAAGCCGGACTTCGCCGACCTGATGCCCATCCTCGCGGCACACGGACATACGCGCGTCCTGGTGGCGCCGGTGCAGTTCCTGTCCGACCACCTGGAGATCCTCTACGACATCGACATCGGGGCCCGAGAGCAGGCTGAGCCGGCCGGCCTGGCCTTCTCGCGCATCGAGTCGCTGAACACCGAACCGCGCTTCATCGCGGCGCTGGCGGCCGTCGTGCGTCGCGTCGGGGCTGATCCGGCGTAGGCAGCTGCATCCCCGCGTCCGTGCTGCCGAGCCGCGTCGCGTGGTGCCCCCGGCGTGCCACGGATCCGCTGGCCGTTCGGTCGCGGCCGGTCCTCACCTTCAGTTTGGCGCAGATGCACGGTCAACCGACGCCGCTATCCCGGTAGCTTCTCGTTTACGATGCCGATGGACCACATCGCACTCACTCCAAGGAGAAAGGATCATGTCAGCTCAAGGACGCGGTCGCCGACGCGACGCAACGCCGATAGCGCGACGCAGGGGGATGCCGACACTCGGCCTGATCGCGGTCTTGCCGCTCTTGTTCCTCGCCGCTTGCGGCGCGTCGGGGGCGCCGACCGGTGGCGCGCCGTCCAGCGTCGCATCCGCTGGTGGCGGGGGTGTCGAGGCCACCGCACCGCCGACGGATGAGGGCGGCGATGACGGAGTCACCGCCGGAGGATCGGGCGAGGAGTTTTGCCTCAACACGATCGAGGAGGTCTCTGCCGCGCTCGAGGTCGAGGTGACTGATAGAGCCAGCTTCGAGAACCCGGGATCGGGCGGCGGATGCAGCTACACCGATGCGGACGGAGGGCCGGTCTATGCCATCTCGGTGGTCATCGGCGACCAGGCCGCGGCCGCATTCGATGCCTACCGCCAGCTCGAGGGAGCCGAGGCGATCAGTGGCATCGGCGACGCCGCAGTCTATTCCCCGGTCAACGAGATCCCCGGCGTCGCGTTCAGCAAGGGCGGGGCCACGTATGGAGTCGTCGGCCCAGCCAGGCTCTTGGAACTCCCTATCTCCGACGATCCGGCGGCCCTCCGCAGCGCCGTCGAAGAACTCGCGCGCCAGGCCGCTGACCGAGCGTAGGCACGCGGCCCCGATGACCCAGATGCGCCAACCACCGGTTCACGGCGTCGGGGGCCGAATGCGTTGCCAGGCGACGATGTCCTCCGACGTGCTTCGGACGCCGAGCGCCCGACGAGCGGCTGGGAGCCGGCGGCCGGCCGTCCGCCGAGAGAGGAATAGCTGAGAGGCGGCCTCTCCCAGCGTACACCCGCCGTCAGCCTGTCGAGGATGACTGCCTCGTCCGCCCCACGGTCGTGTCACTCGATCGGCAGATGCGCGCGTCCTAGGCGGGAAGGATGGTCGCGATGATGCCCTCACTGATGAAGCGTCCATACCGATCGACTGGCCAACCCTGGCGGAGGACCAATCGCTCATAGAGCTCCGGCGACGTGTAGGCCCAGAGGACGTCGCGCGCCTCCTCCAGCGAGCGGCCTTTCCGTAGATGTCCCCCGTCCAGGAGGTGTCGGGCGTTCTCGGTCATCCGTTCCAGGCGTTGATCCTCCAGGTCCTCCCACAGGACCGCCACCTCTGATGCGCTGGCGCCGGCCGAGCGGACCAGGAGCAAGATCGGCGCGACCCGAGGCATCACCTGGGTGGCGAAGTCACCCCAGCTCCGGATGATCTTGCGTGGGTCCGGCTCACGCGCGCGCATCTCATCGGACTGCGCGACGGTGGGGAGCGGCCCTTCACCGGCCAGCGCCCGGTCGTGGATGGCCCGAACCACGCCGGGCTTGTTGCCGAACGCTTTATAGACCGTCTCTGTGGAGACGCCAGCCGTCAGCGCGATGGCGGCGATCGTCGTCCTGGCGTACCCGTCGGTCAGGAACAGGCGCTGGGCTGCTCGAAGGACGCGCGCCTGGGTCCTTCGGGCTTGCTCTCGACGGCCCCGAGAGTCGTAGCGACGAAGGGGGTTGACAGGGAGTCCCATGCAGGTACAATACCATGTATTCGTTACAATAACTTGTACCGTCACGAACGACCTGGAGGCCCGAAATGAACAGGAGCCGGCAGGGCGGAACGCCTGTCGAGCTGGTCGAGCGGATGAGAAGCGCGATCGACGCGCATGATCTGGAGGCGCTCGTCGGCTGTTTCGCCACGGACTACATCAACGAGACACCGGCCCATCCTGGTCGCGGCTTCCGCGGTCGCCATCAGGTGCGAAGGAATTGGCAGCAGATCTTCGCCGGGGTCCCGGACGTCAGCGCCCGTCTCGTGCGACTCGCAGCGGACGGCGCTACCGCATGGTCCGAGTGGGAGCTGAGCGGCACACGTCGGGATGGGTCGGCGTTCTGCATGCGGGGAGTGGCGATCTACGGCGTCCGCAACGGCCAGGCGTCGTGGTGCCGCTTCTATCTGGAACCGGTCGATGAAGGCGGCGCCAACATCGATGTCGCCACTCGCGACGTGGTGACCGGGCTCTCCGGTGCGCCCGCGAATAGGGAGGTGAACGCATGATCCTCGTCGTCGGTGCTACCGGGCAGCTCGGGGGAAGCATCGCCCATCGTCTGCTGTCGAGCGGCCGCAGGGTCCGGGTACTTGTCCGCCCGGGATCGGATCACCAGGGGCTCGTCCAGGCTGGTGCCGAGCCGGTGACGGGCGACCTCAAGGATCCGCCGTCTTTGAGACGGGCGTGTGACGGCATCAAGTCGATCGTGACCACCGCCAACGCCGCCGGGCGTGGCGGCGATGACACCTTCCACTCGGTCGACGATGAAGGCAACGACAACCTCATCAAAGCGGCTGTCAAGGCCCGAGTGGAACGGTTCGTCTTCACTTCGGTGCTGGGCAGCGACCCCAGCAGCCCTGCACCGCTTCTGCGCGCCAAGGGCCTGACGGAGGAGCGGCTGAGGGCGAGCGGCATCGCCTTCACCATCACCCAGGCAGACGTGCACATGGACCTGATGATCCCGCTGGTCGTGGAGCTACCCATCAGTCGGGGAGAGTCGGTGCGAGTGGTCGGGGAGGGCCTTCGCACGCACTGTTTCGTGGCCCAGCAGGACGTGGCTGCCCTCTCCGTTGCTGCTTTGGATCACCCCGCCGCGGAGGATCAGGTCCTGCCCATCGGGGGCCCCGAGCCGATCTCATGGCGCGACATCGTGCGCACCTTCGAGCAGGAGTCAGGTCAGCCCATCCGGCTGGAGTCACTGCCGATCGGCGGGCGGATACCGGGACTGCCGGACTTCGTGACGGACCTGGTGACCGCCCTGGAGATGTATGACTCGTCGGTAGACATGCGACAGATGGCGCTCACCTATGGCGTCGAACCTACTTCGCTCACCACCTGGCTACGCCAGAGAAGCGCGCCCGCATCCTGAGCTGATCCGCTGACGTTTCTCAGGAGGATGAATTTGCCGCGCGGGCCAGATGATCGCGGATGGCCGGGTACAGCTCCGGTCGGGACAGGTACGTGGCGCCGTGTGAGTCGGGAAAACCCTCTCCATTGTCGACCTCAAGGTCACGGATGCCGGCTTCGCCCGGCCAGACCGGCTGAGCCACGAAGGCCAGGAAGTCGCGCCGGTCGTAGACGTTCAGCCACGGCTGGAACGGCGACGGGCCATCCGGTGCACCAAGACCGCCCAGCGCCCCGATGGTGGCAAGCAGCGGCGACTGCGAGCCGACCGTCACCAGCAGATCAGGCCGAGGGGCATCGGGCGCCGCCAGTGTCTCGACCAGGATGATGCCGCCCAGGCTGTTGCCGATGGCCACCACGGGACCGCCGCGCGCCGCGGCCTCTCGCAGGGTGCCGGCCACGGAAGCGCGCATCCGCCCACCGTTCGACAGGTAGCGCAGGATGTCGGCCGGGCCCAGGAACGTGTCCTTCATGATCCGGGAGCGATGCGGCATCAGCACATCGGTAGCCCAGCGCTTGAGGGCCGGCCCGACATCGACGCCGACGTAGCCCGCGAGCAGCGTCGCGGCGGCCATGGCCAGCACGGCTTGCGCGATGCTCACCTCGACCGACCGGGCGAACGAGACCTGCGCCGCTGTGCCGCCCGCGATCAGGTCCGACGCCGGCGCGATCAGATCCGTGCTCGGCTGCGACTCGGGGGCCGCGACCGCGGCCGTGGCGGCCACCGCGCGGGCCGTGGCGGCCACCAAGTCGACCTCTGGGACATCGGCGCATCGAGCGCGGGCGTACTCCGGCGATCCTTCCACGGTCGCCGCGGCGGCACGGCAGGCGGCCGCCGTCATCTCCTGGGCACCATCCGCGGGACCCTGCGCGATCGCCAGGAGCCGATCCGCATCCCGCGACGCCTCGATCGATGCGGGCAAGCTGATGACGTCGCTGGCACCGAGCCCAGCCATGCGAGCCAGCTCGCTCAGCGGACCCTCGGTCAGCAGCGACGCGAGTGGCTCCGCGGACCTGGCCGACACTGCCTCCACCGCCGGCCCGGCGCCAGGGATGGCTAGCCCGATGCGGTCGAGGGTGGCGCCCGCTGCGTCGCCCCAGTCGCTCGCCAGCACGTCGAAGGGCATCCCGTGGAGCGCCAACTGCTCCTCGATGCGCGCCACATGCCCGGCCACGTCAGGGGCGCGGTCGCTCGCCCCATGCACGTACACCATCGTTCCGCGGCTTAACACCGAGCAAGGCTATCGCGCCCGGCTCAGACCGTGTGCGGCACCGATGACGGCCGTCGCTGCCGGCTAGTCGCCCGATATTGACGCGCCGCCTCGATGCTCTCAAGCACGCAGGCCGCAGGGGTTGGTCATACTCCGGCCATGGCCTCGTATACGGTCAACGACCGCGCCGTAGCCCGTGCTCGGCGACTCATCGCTGCCCGCCAGTACGTCCTGGACAGCGACTGGGGCGAGGCTCAACCGGGGGCCGAGGATGAGAACGCCTACCTGGCTTCCCACTCCTGGGCTGAGTATGCTGAGTGGCACCTCGGCCTGACCGAGGGAGCGACTGACGAGACCAAAGCCCGCTACGGGTTCGTCTATGGCGATCTCCGGCGGGTCCACCGGACTGGCCTCATCGCCTGCCAGTATCGGGCCGCGGAGTGGCGCCACAACGACGTCGAGCTCGCCGCCCACGAACTCCTCCAGCTACTGGACAAGACGAGCGCAAAGCCGCGATGACCGACGTCCGCGCGCTGCCCTCGGACGTCGAGCGGTCCAGGGAGATCCTGACCGACGATGCCCTCGTCTTCGTGGCGGAGCTCCAGCAACGCTTCGGCCCTGTTCGCGACGGCCTCCTGCAGCGGCGCGTGGAGCGGCGTGACCAGATCGCCCGCGACGGACGCCTAGACTTCCTGCCTGAGACCGCCGCCATCCGCGACGACCCGACCTGGCGCGTGGCACCGGCACCAGCCGACCTGGTCGATCGGCGCGTGGAGATCACCGGCCCGACCGAGCGCAAGATGGCCATCAACGCGCTCAATTCCGGTGCCCGTGTCTGGCTGGCCGACCTGGAGGATGCCAACACGCCGCACTGGCACAACGTCATCTCCGGCCAGGTCAACCTGTTCGACGCCGTCCGCGCCACTATCGACTTCACCTCGCCGGAAAGCAAGGAGTACCGCCTGCGCGAGGACGGCCAGGTGGCGGTCATCGTCATGCGCCCGCGCGGCTTGCACCTGGAAGAGCGGCACCTGCTGGTGGACGGAGAGCCCACGGTGGCCGCCCTGGTCGACTTCGGGCTCTACTTCTTCCACAACGCCGCGGAGCTCCTGGCGCGTGGCAGCGGACCGTACCTCTACCTGCCCAAGCTGGAGAGCCATCTGGAGGCGCGTCTCTGGGCCGACATCTTCCGCCACTCGGAGGACCGCCTGGGCATCGCTCCAGGCTCGATCCGTGCCACCGTCCTCATCGAGACCATCACCGCCGGCTTCGAGATGGATGAGATCCTCTACGAGCTGCGCGATTACGCCGCGGGGCTCAACGCGGGGCGCTGGGACTACCTCTTCAGCCTCATCAAGGTCTTCCGCTCTGCTGGACCGGACTTCGTGCTGCCCGATCGGAACAGCGTGACCATGACCGCGCCCTTCATGCGCGCCTACACGGAGCTGCTGGTGCGCACCTGCCACAAGCGCGGCGCGTTCGCCATGGGTGGCATGGCCGCCTTCATCCCCAACCGCCGCGATCCGGAGGTGACGGAGGGAGCGCTGGCCAAGGTGCGGGCGGACAAGGAACGCGAGGCCAACGACGGCTTCGATGGCTCGTGGGTGGCCCATCCGGACCTGGTGCCGATCTGTCAGGAGGTCTTCGACCGGGTCCTGGGCGACCGCCCGAACCAGCTCGACCGACTACGTGAGGACGTCCCGGCCGATGGCGCAGGGCTGCTGGCGGTGTCCGAGACTCCCGGCGAGGTCACCGAGGAGGGGCTTCGGAGCAA
>JBBSMF010000032.1:0-8857 GCA_038233295.1 Candidatus Limnocylindrales bacterium
CGCTGCCAGGCAACCCGCCCTCCAGAGCGACCATGCTGATGCGCGCGTTAGAGAGCTGGAGGTAATCACGCACCAGATCGGCCACGGCGGGCTGCTGGGTGCCCAGCAGGTCGAGCAGCGCGTCAACGTCAGCATCCTCGACCGGCACTGCTATCCAGCCTGGCGGGAGCGTGAGGCGGTAGCCGTCGGCGCTCTGGAAGTCGATGGGCGTTGGCTCTGGGGTCGGCGAGGGCGTGGGGCTGGGCGTGGGGCTGGGAGTCGGGCTCGGGCTGGGTGTCGGCGTGGGGCTGGCAGTGGGTGCCGGAGAAGGCGCGGCCGACGCGAGCGGGCTTTCGGTGGGACCCGGGCCCGGGTCGGCCGGCCCTCCGAGCGCGATGAAGATCAGCGCACCGATGGCGATGAGCACGACGAGAAGCAGGACGGCGCGTCGCATCGGGTAAGGATGCCTCAGTCGAGCGCGGGTAGCAGACCGAGCAGCTCTCCGGAACGGATCAGGGCCGTGGCCGACGCGATGTCCGGGCCGGGATCGCGGTCCGTGTCCAGGTGCGGCACCCGCTCACGGATGCGCCGATGCGCCTCTTGCACCCCGACGCCCGGTCGCACGCCGTGAGCGACGCGGAAGTCGAGACCCTGCGCGGCGCAGAGAAGTTCCAGGGCCAGCACGCGTTCCACGTTGCGTAGGACGTCCCGGGCGTGGCGCGCCGCGATCGACCCCATGGAGACATGGTCCTCCTGGTTGGCACTGGTCGGGATGGAGTCGGCCGAGGCAGGATGGACCAGCACCTTGTTCTCCGAGACGAGTGCGGCTGCGGTGTACTGAAGCAGCATCAGCCCGCTGTTGAGCCCAGCATCAGCCACGAGGAAGGGCGGCAGGCCGCTCATCCGTCCGTCGATGAGCAGGGCCGTTCGGCGCTCGCTGATCGACCCCAGCTCGGCGATGGCCAGCTTGGCCAAGTCCATGGCCAGGGCCACCGGCTGACCGTGGAAGTTGCCGCCGGAGATGACCGTGCCGCCACCGGTGGCGGCGGCTTCAGGGTCAGCGTCCGAGCCCTCGGGGAAGACAAGGGGGTTATCGGTCGCACTGTTCATCTCGATCTGGAGCACGCCGCGCGTATAGGCGAGTGCATCCCGGCTGGCACCGTGCACCTGCGGCACACAGCGCACGGAGTAGGGATCCTGCACCTTGTGCGACTCGCCGTGATGGGCCTGCTGGAGCTGCGAGTCGCGGAGGAGATGGCGGAGCTCCGCGGCGGTGCGGGCCTGGCCGGGATGCGGTCGCGCGGCGTGATACACCGCCGCGAACGCCACGTCCGTGCCCAAGAGTGCCTCCGTGCTCATCGCCGCGACCACGCTGGCGTTTCCTGCCAACCGCTCTGCGTCGAGCAGCACCAGGGCGCCGATGGCGGTCATCTGCTGGGTGCCGTTGAGGAGCGCCAGCCCCTCCTTGGCCTCCAGCGAGATCGGCTCCAGCCCGAGGCGCAGTAGCACCTCGGCACCAGCCATCCGTTCTCCCTGGAGCTCCACCTCGCCGCGACCGATGAGCGGCAACGCGAGATGGGCGAGTGGCGCCAGATCCCCGGAAGCGCCCACGGAGCCCTGCTCCGGAACCGTGGGATGGATACCCAGGCGCAGGAAGTCGATGAGGCGCTCGACGAGCAGCGGACGGCACCCACTCTGACCACGCGCTAGCGTGTTAGCACGCAGTAATAGCATCGCGCGAACGGTCTCGCGATCATGGGCCGGCCCCACTCCGACCGCATGGCTGACCAGCAGGTTCTCCTGGAGACGGCGCGCATCCGCCGGCTCGATCCGACGCGTGGCCAGGTCGCCGAAGCCCGTCGTCACGCCGTAGACCGCCTCACCGGCTGCGACCAGACGCTCGATCGTGGCGCGGCTGGCTGTCATCCGCTCCTCTGCGATCGGGTCGAGCGTCACGTCCGCGCCCCCTCGCGCGACGCGCTCCACGTCCTCGGGCGTCAGGTCGTGGCCGGAGAGCAGCAACGGTCCAAGCACGCCGATGAGCATAGGCGCAGAGGCGGTCAGCGATACCGGATCACGCTCACCTACGCAGCAGCCGGGAAACGATCATCTGGCCCTAGTGCTCATGCTCGTGCTGCGCCATCTTCTCGATGTTGTTGACCGCCTCGTCCGGCGACTGATCGTTCGCCTCGGCCGCCGCCTCGATCTGAGACCATGCGATGTTCCGCTCATCGCCGTGCTTGTCCTCGGGGACGCCACAGCCACAGTTCGCGCACATCGGAAGCCTGCCTCCAGTCTTGGTCGATCTTCCACGTCGTCTTGCGTGGCTACTCGGATACTGCCATGACTCGGCCACGGCGCGCGTGATTCGGACGACGGAGGGCGGTGGCACACGCCCGAGACCGCTGCTGGGGGCGCTCGAAGGGCTCGGGCGCGGGCGTCACAAGACTCCAAGTGAACCATCCCGAGTGACGATCCCCCGAACGGATGCAAGTGAGCCGGGGCCCTCCGCTAGCCGACCGGCGGACCGAGCAGCAGGCTGCCAGCAAGGATGAGGCCCAGGACATCGCCACGCTGTCCACGGCGCTCGTGCTCGACAGTACTCGTAGACTGTCGCGCAGGCCAACGACCCGATCGATCATTCGCGGCGGCCAGCGGAGAGCCGGAGAGCCGTCGCCAAGAGTGAGGAGCGATCACATGTCAGCGTTCGATCCGATGGAGCTGCGCCGACGCGCGGGGCCCGCGATCCTGGTAGCCCTGGCCCTGATCCTTGGTGCTTGCGCGCCACTCGGCCAGGGTGGTGGCGATGATCCCCCCGCCAGCGGCAGTGGCGCGCCGGGCGGCAACGGTGGCGGCCAACTCTCCATCGCTACCGGCGGCACCGGTGGCGTGTACTACCCGCTGGGCGGCGGCTTCGCCACGGTCATCCGGGAGAACGTCGAAGGCTACGACGCGACCGTGTCGGAGACGAACGCATCGGTCGACAACATGCTGCTCATCGGGGATGGTGGCGCGGACCTGGCGCTCGTCCTGGGCGACACAGCGGCCGACGCGGTCAACGGCACGGCGGACTTCGAGGGTGACGCCATCACGTCCTGTGCCCTGGGCCGGCTCTACGACAACTACACCCAGATCGTGACCAGCGCCGACTCGGGCATCACCAGCATCGAGGAGATGGAGGGCATGAGCGTATCGCTCGGGTCACCTGGCTCCGGCACGGAGATCATCGCGCTGCGCATCCTTGAGGCGGCCGGCCTCGATCCCGACGATGACATCAGCCGGCAGCAGCTAGGTGTTGCCGAGACGGTCGAGGGATTGCGCGACGGCACGATCGACGCCGGCTTCTGGTCCGGCGGCCTGCCCACCGGCGCGCTGGTCGACTACGCCACTTCCGGCGATATGGTCCTCATCCCCCACGGCGAGCACGCCGCGGCGATGCAGGCAGCCTACGGCGAGTACTACACGGAAGCCGATATCCCGGCCGACACCTATGACGGTCAGTCCGAGGCGGTCTCGGTAGTGGTGGTGCCCAACGTCCTCGTGGCCAACCCGGACAACATGTCGGAAGACCTCCAGGAGCGGATCACCGCGGCGATCTATGACAACGTGGAGCAGCTCACCCAGGTGCACTCGGCAGCCGCGGACCTCGATCCCAGCACGGCTGGTGAGATCGAGTTCATGGACGTCTGTCCCGGCTCAATGACCTACTTCGACACCCAGTAGCGTGAGAGACCGATGGCGAGGCCGGCGCACCGGCCTCACATTGGTCGTCGCGCTGACCTGCGGTGTCATCGCCGCCAGCGTGGTCAGCGCCCGCGGTCCGGGCGCGGTAGTCGTCAGAGACGACGCTGGCCGCGTTCTGGCGCGCGTCTCGGTCGGCAGCGACGATGCGTTCAGCCTGAGGTATCGCAACTCGCTCTACGGGACATCGGCGGAGGAGCGGTTCCTGATGGTGAGCGATAGCCGTTTTCGGCTCGCGGAGCTGGCCGCGGAGCAGCTCGCCGTTCTGGAGGAGTACTACGCGGTCTCAGAAAGGCCTGTGCGCGCCTCGTCGGGATCCTGGCGAGCGCCACCTGCCTATGATCTGGAGCTCGACCGACTGACGGTGGCCGCGACCGATCTCGGCCAGCGGACCCTGCTGGTGCTGGGCGAGCCTCCCCTGGCCCTTTGGCAGCTTGTCGACGATGCCGCTCCGATGGTCCATATCACGGTCGAGCGGGCTCCTTGACTCAGCGGCCCACGGAGCCGCCGCCGGTTTCCGTGGTCGACCAGGAAGCGCTCCTCGCCGAGTTCGAGGCGGAGAAGCCGGCACGCAAGCTGACCGGGATCCCATTCGGCGTGGTCCAGGTGCTGGGAGCCGCGCTCGCGTTGCTGGGCCTTTGGTGGGTCTTCAACCCCATCTCCAAGCAGCTCTACCTGCCGCTCTTCGCGATGCTGATGCTCGCCACCACCTTCCTCGTGTATCGCGGCTGGGGTCGGTCCAACGCAGCGAGTGAAGGGCAACGGCCGGACCAGCCGCACCTGATCGACTGGCTCCTGGTGGGCGTCACGATCGCCGCCTTCGGCTACATCGTGTCCGACTGGCAGAGCTTCTTCCGCCGCTCGGTCTCGCCCGGCGAGGTCGAGCTGGTGGTAGGGACGGTGGTGATCGGGCTGGTGCTGGAAGCGACGCGCCGGACGGTCGGTTGGATCGTGCCGGCGATCATCGTCTTCGTCCTGGCCTACGGGTACCTGGGACCCCTCTTCCCGCCGCCCTTCGATCACGCCAGCTACGCCTGGCCACGGCTCGTCGGCCATAACGTCCTGAGCACCTCCGGTGTCTTTGGCGTGCCGCTCGACGTCGCGGCGACGTACATCGTGCTCTTCACCCTCTACGGCGCGGTACTCGAGTACTCCGGTGCCAGCAAGTTCTTCCTCGATCTTTCGTTCGCCGCCTTCGGGCAGTCGCGCGCCGGGCCAGGTCGCACGGTGACGCTCGCCGGCTTCCTGCTGGGCACCGTCTCAGGTTCGGGCGTGGCCACCACGGTCACCTTGGGTGGCGTCGCGTGGCCCGTGCTGAAGCGGGCGGGCTATCCGCGCGAGGAAGCCGGCGGTGTGCTGGCGGCCGCCGGCATCGGCGCCATCCTGTCGCCGCCCACGCTGGGAGCGGCCGCGTTCATCATCGCCGCGCTGCTGAACGTGTCGTACCTGGAGGTCCTCATCTGGGCCACCGTGCCGACCCTTCTCTACTACCTGGGCATCATCCTGGCCATCGAGATGGACGCTCGCCGGTTTCGCACCCACGCCGTCGCCATCGAGACACCACCGGTCCGCCAGCTCCTGCTTCGATATGGCTACCACTTCAGCTCGCTGATCGCTATCGTCGTGTTCATGGCAATGGGCTTCACCGCCTTCCGCGCCGTCGTTTTCGCCACCGGACTCGCCTTCTTGCTCAGTTTCCTTGATCGCGAGCACCGGCTGAACCCGCGCCGGGCGTGGGATGCGCTGGCGGCGGGCGGGAAAGGCGTGCTTGCCGTAGCGCCGGTCATGGCGGCGGCGGGGATCATCGTCGGCGTGCTGACGCTCACGGGGCTGGGACTGAAGATGGCGAGCATCATCGTCGCGTTCGCCGGCGGAAGCCTGCTGCTGACGGCCCTCTTCTCGGCGGTGGCCATCCTGCTGCTCGGCCTGGCGGTGCCGGTCACGGCGAGTTTCATCATCTCCTGGGTGATCGTCGGTCCCGCGCTCCAGCAACTCGGCGTGGCCGACTTTGCGGCGGCTATGTTCGTCTTCTACTACGCGGTCCTGTCGGAGGTGTCGCCACCGACCGCCCTGTCACCGTTCGCCGCCGCGGCGATCACCGGCGGCAAGGCGGTGAAGACGATGTGGCTGACCTGGAAGTACACGCTCCCCGCCTTCCTCGTGCCGTTCGTCTTCGTGCTCGCTCCGCAGGGCGAGGGATTGCTGCTGAAGGGAGACCTGCTGACGATCGTGATCGCCTGCTTCAGCGGCGCGCTGGCGGTGGCGGCACTGGCTGTCGTCACAGGGGCCTGGGTGCTGGGTCCCGCCACCAGGCCCGAACGCGTGCTCTTCGGGATCGGGGCGCTGGCGCTTCTCGTCACGGAGCCCATCTGGATCGGGTTCGGGGTGGTCGCTATGGCTGCCGGGCTCGGTCTGCACCTGCTGCGTCGGCGCCGCGAACCCGCGGGGCTTGCATAAGCTAGGCCCGACCCTCCGCCAATGTGATGATGTGGCGGTTCCGCGACCCAGACGGCGGTCTAGAGAAGCTCGGGCAGCGGGACTGGCTCAGCGAGAGGCAGTCCGGGCTCGGCGAGAGGCAGTCCGGGCTCGGCCATCCGCAGCCCGTACCCAGGCCCACGTCGTGCCAGGCGCCCGAACTTGGACCCGACGCCCTCGTAGACGCCGATGCGGCGCATCCCGATCGCCTCGTGGAGCGCCACGCTCGCCGGGTTCGGCAGGGCGATGCCGGCATACAGGTTCACCAATCGCTGCCACTATGGGAAAGGCCAGGTCTTGGCACGCATGGCAAAATCACCAGGTCATGGCCAAAGTGGTGGCACGTTCCCAGATAGACGCGCGCGGCCGGGTCGTGGTCCCAGCCCGCGTACGTGGGGCAGCTCGCCTGACGGCGGGCACACGCTCGGTCGGTCCGCGAGAGCGGCGGCCGGGTGATCCTCGAGTCACTGGACGGATCTGCTCGACGATGCTCGGAGGACGCTGATGAGGCACGGACGCCTCATCGACCTCAGCCACGTGGTCAGCCACGGGATGATCACCTATCCCGGCTTGCCCGGGCCGGAGATCGCCAGTCACCTCAGCCGCGAGGCGTCACGGGGCCGCTACGCACCGGGGACCGAATTCGACATCGGGCGCATCTCCATGGTGGGGAACACCGGGACGTACCTCGATACGCCCTACCACCGGTACGCGGACGGTTGGGACCTGTCCGACCTTCCTCTGGAGCAGGTCGCCGGAGTGCCCGGCATCGTCATCGATGGCAGTGGACCGGCTATCGGCGCCCAACCCTTCACCGGCATCGAGGCACGCGGACGTGCGGTGCTCGTGCGGACCGGCTGGGATCAGCACTGGGGTACCGACCGCTATGGAGACCCCGAGCACCCGCACCTGACTGCGGCCGCCGTGGAGTTGCTGGTGTCCGCAGCGCCTGCCATCGTGGGCATCGACTCCGTCAACATCGACGACACGCGCGGCGGTGAGCGTCCGGCGCACACGGCGCTGCTCGCTGCGGGCATCCCTATCGTCGAACACCTCACCGGCCTCGATTCCTTGCCGCACGCCGGATTCGACTTCTTCGCGGTGCCGGTCAAGGTCGCCGGGATGGGCACCTTTCCAGTGCGGGCGTTCGCTGTCGTGCGGTGAGCGAGGGGAAGGCGGCCGGCTGGGGCACGGCCGAGTCATCAGCATAGGACCCCTGTCTACCCCGCCCACCGTCACCCGGCCTTCAGTCCCAGGTCGCGCCGCTGACGCCACGGAGATGTGCCATGTCGTTGCAGAGCAGCAGTTGCCAGCCACCGCCGTAACGCTTCCCGAAGCGCAGCACGGTGAGGTTGACCCAGTCCTGACGGAAGCGTCGACGGTAATCTCGCAGCGGGACGCCGAGCGCCACCGCCAGCAGCACCCGGTTCAACGTCGAGTGGCCGACCAGCAGCACACGGCGGTCCTGGTCTTGCCCGCCCGCCGGTTGGACCGGGCCGGCCCACTCCACCAGCTCATCGAGGAGCGACCCGACCCGCCGCGCGACGTCCTGGCCGCTCTCCCCGCCTGACGCGGCATTCCGGCCCGGATCCGCCTCGTAGGCTTCACGCTCCGCGGGCCAGCGAGCCTCGATCTCCCCTACCGTGCGGCCCTCCCAGAGGCCGTAGTCGGCTTCGGCCAGCCGGTCATCGGGCTCGACCGGGTCGGTGGGACAGATGAGGCGGGCAGTCTCGATCGCTCGCTCCAGCGGACTGGAGATCACCCGTTGGAAGTCGACGCCGGTGAGGCGTTCGCCGAGCGCTCGTGCCGCCGTCCGGCCCGACTCGGTCAGGTGCGCTTCGATGCGCTGCCCCAGGTACTGCTCCGGTTCCGACCGATCAGTTGCCCCGTGGCGCGTAAGGATGAGGGTGAGCATGGGCGTATGATGCGGGCACATCACGCATACGCCTTCGTTTCGGGGTTGGGTGAAAGTCCCGACCGGTGGTCGGCGGACGCGGCGCAGAGTCGCGCACCGCCAGCCCACGACCCGGCGCCGCTCAGCGGCGACGGTGGATCCCCTGGCAGGGAGCCGACGGTCAGAGTCCGGATGGGAGAAGCGAGGCGCAGTCGCATCGGCGGTCCGTGCCGCTGCCCGGAAGTCGGGCGTGGTCATGGGTACTGCCTTCGCGGATCCGCGCGTCAGCACTCCTCGATCGCTCCGGGACATGGCCGGAGGTTCGAGCACCCTGAACGCGATCCACGTCCGCGAAGTCACGCGCAGCTTCCTTATCGACCGTCAGCCGTTGGTGGCGGTGGAGGACGCCAGCTTCGATGTGCCCGACGGCTCCGTCGTGGCCATCGTCGGTCCCAATGGATCGGGCAAAAGCACGCTGCTGCGCCTCATCGGCGGGCTGCTCCAGCCTGACAGCGGTGAGCTGCGCATCGGCGATCGCCCGGTGGAGGGCGCCGACCCACGCGTGGGCATCGTCTTCCAAGAGCCTCGCCTGCTGCCCTGGCGCGACGTCATCGGCAACGTTGCCCTGCCTCTCGAGCTGGCGGGCGTGCCACGAACGAGCCGCGAGGAGCGCGCGCGCCAGCTCCTGGAGCTGGTGGGCCTTTCCGGTTTCGACGGCGCACGGCCGCACCAGCTCTCGGGCGGCATGCGACAGCGTGCGGCGGTGGC
>JBBSMF010000033.1:0-8821 GCA_038233295.1 Candidatus Limnocylindrales bacterium
ACCATCACCGGGGGTGATGAGCGGTGGAGATCGGGGCGGCATCCGCGGATACCATCACCGGGGGTGATGAGCGGTGGAGATCCGCAGCGCGGACCTGAGAAGTGCCCTCGAGAGCGCCCTGGGAGCGCGCTATGTCTAGTCGCCCTCGTCCATGACGAGTCGGAACCGTTGGTGGAAGCCGCCGCAGGCGGCCAGCTTGACCTGCCGCGCCGCCTCCAGGGCAGCGGCATCCGCGCCGTGCACCATCGCCAGCGCCAGGACCACCTCCAGGAGATCGGCCAGCTCTGCCACGGCCCCGTCATCATCGGCAGCGGCGTAGTACTCGACGCTCTCCTCGACCAGCTTCGCGCGCAGTGCTTCCAGGAAGGCCGCGTCGTCGTAGCGCGAGACCTGCGCCGCCACGCCCTTGGCCTCGAGCTGCCGGGGGACCAGGTCGCGCACCAGCTTGTCCGTCGCACGGCTCATGTCACCGCCCATCCCGCGCTCACGCCACTCGATGGGGCTTGTCCGCGATGAGTGCCAGGAACTCGTCACGTGGCAGCGTGTTCGCCACGTGGCGCTTCTCCAGCCAGCCGCGCCGCGCCAGGCCGATGCCCCAGATGACGTTGTCCCACTCGCTCATGTAGTGCGCGTCCGAATCCACGGTGAAGTGGCAACCCGCCTCCAGCGCCGCCCGGACGCGCCGGTCATCCAGGTCCAGGCGCTCATCCGAGCCGTTGATCTCCAGCAGCGTGCCGGTCTCCGCGGCGGTGCGGTAGAACACGTCCCAGTCAAGGTCCAGATCGTCGCGTATGCCGATCTTGCGCCCGGAGGGATGCGCGATGATGTCCACGTGCGGCGACCGCAACGCCGTGAAGTAGCGCTCCATCAGCTGCTTGCGCGGCTGCCGCCGGCCCACGTGCAAGGAAGCGACCACCACGTCGAAGCGCGCCAGCAGCGCATCGTCGTAGTCCAGCCGGCCGTCCGTGCGGATCTCCATCTCACAACCATGTAGCAGGCGAAAGCCGTCCGGATGGGCGCCATCCGGCACCGCCCCTTCCGCTTCTTCCCGCGCGAACCGCTCGTTGAGGACACCGATGATCCGCCGCTGCTGCTCCACGCGTCCCGGATCCAGGCCGTTGGCGATGGTCAGGCTGTGGGAGTGATCGGTGAGCACCTGGTAGGCGTAGCCGCGGCGGCGCGCAGCCTCCGCCCAGACATCGATGGGCTTTGACCCGTCGGACCACTCCGAGTGCGTGTGGCAGTCGCCCTGGAGGTCGGAGACATCGACCAGCTCCGGCAATCGACCCTCTCGCGCGGCCTCGATCTCCCCTCGATCCTCACGCAACTCCGGGGCGATGAAGGGCAGGCCGAGAAAGTCGTATACCTCCTCCTCCGTGGCGAAGGTGCGTCGCTCGGCCGCCTCCCCGACCAGCGTCTCACCATCCTCGTCGAGGCGCGTGAAGCCGTGCTCGGAGAGGCTCCAGCCGCGATCGCGGGCCAGCTCCCGCAAGCGGACGTTGTGCTCCGCGGATCCCGTGAAGTGGACCAGATACGTGCCCGTGGCGCCGACCGGCATGGTCATCACGTCGAGCTGCGGCCCGCGCAGCAACTGCACCGTGGTGCGCAGCTGACCCAGTCGACCGCCGTGCCCGCCCACGCGCTCCACGGCCGCCGACGCATGCAGCGCCTCGATGACGTCTCGGCCGCGATCGGTCTCCACCAGCAGGTCCAGGTCGCCGACGGTCTCGCGCCGCCGTCGGTAGGAACCCGCCGGCACCACGTCACGGACGCCGGCCACGCTTCCCAGCAGGATGGCCAGCCGCTCCAGGATCTCCGAGGCCTGGCCCAGGCGCATGCGTCGGGGTGGCCGCTTGCGCAACTGCTCGAGGCTATCGAGGATCTTCTTCTCCGTCCGCTCGCTGATGCCCCGGACCGAGCGCAGATCGCCCGATCTAGCCGCCGATTCCAGCCCATCGAGCGACGTGATGCCCAGCGCCCGCCACAGATCGCCTGCCGTCCGCGGTCCCAACCCAGGCACGGCCAGCAGCGTCACCAGGGACGGCGGCACGTCTCGCCTCAGCCGCTCGTAGAAGCGCAGCCGCCCGGTGTCGGCCAGCTCCGCAAGCTTGTCGGCGATGGCCCTGCCCACGCCGCTCAACGCCGGCGGCGCGCCGCGGCGGTAAGCCGAGGCGACATCCGTGGGGCTATGGGCGATGGAGTCTGCGGCGCGCCGGTAGGCAGCCGTCTTGAAGGGCATCTCGCCCTGGAGCTCCAGCATGTCGCCGATCTCGTAGAAGATCCGGGCCAGCTCGTGGTTGGCGAGGAGTGGGACGTCATCGCCGCGCGAGGCGCGGGGGCGAGTCTCGTAGGCTGGCTCCTCAGGGTCGACGGTGACGATCTCAGTGGGTGCAGGCGCCGGCGAGTCGGCCTCGCTCAGGTCCGGCGAGTCGGCCTCGCTCACCGGGCGCGACGCGCGTCCGCTCACCTCGAGCTCCTCGGCCTCGCTCGCCTGGAGCGACTCGGCCGGGCGCTTCGGACGCGGCGGCGCCGATCGACGGCCGCGGGGCGCAGAGGGACTCACGCCTTGGGCTTCACTCGCCGGGGACCTTCGACGGGTACCGGCTCCGGCTGGAACTGCACGATCTCCCCGTCGCGCACGGTGGAGCCGGTGGGCACCGCGCCGCCCGCGGCCACCTCCACGCGGTTTCGGCCGCGGCGCTTGGCCAGGTAGAGGGCACGGTCAGCGCCCTCGATGAGCGCTGCCACGTCGACATCCTCCTCGACGGCCACGGCCACGCCCACCGACACCGTCACCGGCCGCTCGATGCCGATGCGGTCGGGAGGAATGCCCTGCACCGCCGCCCGGACGCGCTCCGCCACCTCGACGGCCTGTGCCGCGCTGGCGCGGTGCAGGATCACGCTGAACTCCTCGCCGCCGTAGCGGGCGGGAGTGTCCTCCGCCCGCACCGTCGTGTAGATGGCCCCCGCCACGGCGCGCAGGACCGCATCGCCAGTGGCGTGACCGTAGCGGTCATTGAGGTTCTTGAACCGGTCGATGTCGATCATGAGGATGCCCAGCGTGTCGCCCGATCGCCTTCGAGGCCGGACGATGGAGAGGATCTCGTCGAAGTAGCGGCGATTGGGCAGTCCGGTCAGGGCGTCGATGTTGGCGCGAGCCTCGGCCTCTTCCAGTGCGTAGACGCGGGCCAGCGCGGCCGACACCTCGCCGGAGGCCCAGGTCAGCAGCCGCCGGTCGAGCTCGCTCCATGAGTCGCGCGTTCGCTTGGAGAGCACCAGCGCGCCCACGAAGCGTCCATCCGCGATGAGCGGCGCCGCCAGCGTGTAGGGCAGGCCATATCCGGAGCGGACCCGACGCGCCACCTCGTCGGCGGCCTCCTGGAAGCGAAGTGCCGGCGGAGCGACGATGGGCGTGGCCCCGGCCGCAGAGGCTCGGGCTGGGCCCAAGCGAGTCGGTGGCAGGTTGCCCGCCGCGGGATCGCCCAGGATGTCCGGCCGCAAGAGGGTCCGCGACGTCGGCACGGAGGCGCTCGCCGAGACCAGCGTCACCTCCAGCGTGCCGTCAGCCTCGGCCTGGCGCGCGACCACCACGTGGTCCGCCCCGGAGCTGAAGCGCAGCTCTTCCACGATGGCCTGCACCACCGAGTCTCCCGAGACGGAGCGAGAGAGGCCGTGGAGGATGCGTGTGAAGCTCTCGTCCCGAACCATCCGCCGGCGTCCGAGAGGGCCCACCAAGCGGCGCTGCACGACCAACACCGCGACCATAGCGGCCACGACGACGGCCTGGACCCACTCCAGGGTGGTCGGGGCGCCATCGGCCAGCGACACGGCGGTGAGCCCGGCCATCAGCAAGAGCAGGATGGCGAAGGCCACGCGCGCGCGCTGAGGCCGACGTTCTCGTCCCGCCGCCGGAACAGGAGGCATGGAAGCGTCCTCGTGCTGGGTCACGATGTACGGAGCATGGCGCGTATCGCCGTACAGTGTTCAAAGCAAGGTCCTCCGGGCCCCTCCACGCTCCTATCGGGTGCCAACCATGCTCTATCTCAGCCAGGCCATCGGCCGCCCCGTGCTCGACCGGCAGGGCGATCGGCTGGGCAAGGTGGCGGACCTCATCGTCGCCCTGGGTGATCGATACCCGCCAGTCACCGGCCTGGTCATGTCCACTGGCCGGCGACGCATCTTCCTGCCCTGGAGCGACGTGGCCTCCTTCGACGAGCAGGGCGCGCGTCTTCGGACGAGGCGCCTGGACATCGATCGGTTCCAGCAGCGGCCCAACGAGCTGCTGCTCTTCCTGGACCTTCAGGACAAGCAGATCGTGGACATCGACGGGCGCAAGGTGGTCCGGGTCAACGACCTGCGGCTCGACCACATCGAGGGCCGCCTGCACCTGGTAGCGGTGGACGTGGGCGCGGCCGGCATCCTGCGTCGCCTCGGCATAGAAGGACCGTTCCGCACCATCGCTCGGAACGTGCGGCTGGACGTGCCGGAGCGCTACATCGACTGGGAGGATGTCGACCCGGTGGAAAGCTCCATCGCGTCGATCCGTCTGCGCGTGCCGCACCAGGGGCTGCGCGAGCTGCACCCGGCCGACCTGGCATCGATCATCGATGAGCTGGCGCCACGCGATCGCGCCGGGATCCTGGCCTCCCTTGACGACGAGGCCGCTGCGGATGCCATCGAGGAGATGGAGCCCGACACGCAGGTCGAGGTCATGGAGGACCTCACGCCCGAACGCGCCGCGGACATCCTGGAGGAGATGAGCCCCGACGACGCCGCCGACCTCGTGGCCGACCTCTCCGAAACGGCACGGCGCCAGATCCTGCCCCTGATGCAACGCGACGAGGCGGATGAGGTCCGGCAGCTGCTGGGCTACCCGGAGGACTCGGCCGGCGGCATCATGACCACCGCGTTCATCGCCATCCCGGAGCACCTGACGGCGGCGCAGACCATCGAGCGGCTGCGTGAGATGGAGCCCGATGCGGAGACGGTCTACTACATCTACGTGGTCGGTGAGGACGGGCGGCTTTCGGGGGTGCTCTCGCTGCGCGACCTCATCGTGAGCCGGCCGGAGGCACGGGTGACCGATTTCATGAACCACGAGCCGGTGGCGGTGGGCCTGCTCACCGACCATGAGGAGGTGGCCCAGGTGGTGGCACGCTACAACCTGCTGGCCGTGCCGGTGGTGGACGACGAGGGGCGCATGGCAGGCATCGTGACCGTGGACGACGCCATCGACATGGTCCTGCCCGGAGCCTGGAAGCGGCGTCTGCCGCGGCTCTTCAGCCGGAGCGAGGAGTAGTGGGGGGTCCTGTGCGAAGCGATGGGTGATCCGGTACGGCGCCGGCTGCCCGCGGCGCCGCGCATCGGTGCGCTGGCGCGGCTGCGCGACCGTATCGAGCAGGGCGAGCTCCTGCGGCTTCGCTCCCGCTTCCGCCGCCGTCGCTTCTTCGCCTTCTTGGCCGTGTTGGGTCCCGGTTTGATCGCGGGCATCGCGGGCAACGACGCGGGCGGCATCACCACCTACTCCGTGATGGGCGCCGAGACGGGCTACGCGCTGCTGTGGCTGTTCCCCATCACGCTGCTGATGCTGGCCGTGGTGCAGGAGATGGCCGCGCGCCTTGGCGTCGTGACCGGGCAGGGCCTGTCCGACCTGATCCGCGACTCCTTCGGCGTGCGCTGGACGGCCTTCGCCATGCTCGTGCTGCTGATCGCCAACCTGGCCAACACGGTGGCCAACTTCGCCGGTGCTTCCGCCGCGCTGGACATCTTCGGGGTGCCCCGCCTGGTGACCGTGCCCGTGGTGGCGGTGGCCATCTGGGCACTGGTGATATTCGCCTCGTACCGCATCCTGGAACGGATCTTCCTGTCCATCAGCCTCATCTTCCTGACGTACGTGATCGCGGCCTTCCTTGTGCGGCCCGACTGGGGCGAGGTGGGGGCGGCGATCCTGTCGCCCAGCCTGTCCGTGCCGGGCGTGCCCATCGCCACCACGCTTCTGCTGGCGGTGGCGGTGGTGGGTACGACCATCACGCCGTACATGCAGTTCTACCTCCAGTCGGCCGTAGCAGAGAAGGGCATCGACGAGGAGGAGCTGCGGCTGGAGCAGGCCGACGCGGTGGTCGGTGCCGTCTGGACGAACACCGTGGCACTGTTCATCGTGGTGGCCACGGCGGGCGCGCTGTTCGGCAGCGGCATCGCGCTGGAAAGCGCCGGCCAGGCTGCCGAGGCCTTGCGGCCAGTGGCGGGCGACCTGTCAGGCGCCCTGTTCGCGGTGGGCCTCTTCGGAGCGAGCGTCCTGGCCGCCACGATCATGCCCATCAGCACGGCCTACGTGATCTGCGAAGCGTTCGGCTGGGAATCAGGCGTGGGCAAGGCGTTCCGTGACGCGCCGGCGTTCTTCGTGATCTACAGCTTCGTGCTCTTCTTCGGGGCGGCCGTGATGCTGCTCCCCGGGCTGGACCTGATCGGATTGATCGTGGCCAGCCAGAATCTCCAGGGCCTGCTGCTGCCCGTCGTGCTCATCTTCATGTTCATGTTGGTCAACGACCGACGGCTCCTGGGCCGGCACGCCAACGGCAGGGCGCGCAACGTCCTCGCCGTGGGCGCTATCGGGGTGGTCGTGGTGCTGGACGTGGCGCTGCTAGGGGCGGGACTGTTGGGAGCGGTGGGCGTCGATCTCGGGTAGGTGAGCTGCGAACCAGCCCACCCATTCACGTTGTCGCTCGCGTTCCACGGCATGCGGCGAGTAGGTGCCGCGGATCCAGCGCACAGCGTCTGCCGGGGGGACACCGGCCAGGACGGCCATACAGGCCAGGATCGTGCCGGTCCGCCCCTTTCCGCCGTAGCATCCGACCTCGACGCGCTGTCTCGCCTGGGCCTTTCCGAACGCAGCGACGATGCTGCCGGCGGCCGCTTCGGCATCGACCGGTACGCCGAAGTCAGGCCAGTGGATCCACTCGGCGGGCCAGGCCGGCTGCCATGACCCGCCATGAAAAGGACGTCGGGACACGCGGTTCAGGGATCGGCCCAGGCGGGAGGCCAGTCTCTCGGCCCGGCCATAGGCGTACAACCCGAAGTCCGGCGCGACCACACGGCGCGCGGCGATGGCACCGGCGGTGATGGGCGTCCCGTCCGGGAACGTGATCGTCGTACGCATCGGGTCCAGGGCCGTCAGGCCGGATCGGCCTCGCCCGTCTCCACCGGGTACCCCGCAGCACGCCAATCAGGTAGTCCGCCGCATACCACGCTGATGTCACGGAAGCCGGCCTGGCGGAGTAGGCCGGCGGCCACGGAGCTTCGGTAGCCGCTGGCGCAGATGGTGGCCATGGGACGGTCTCGCGGCAGCTCGGACAGGCGGTTCGGCAGGTCGCCGGCGTGGAGGTGCAGCGCGCCGGGTACATGACCAGCCTCGTACTCGGAGGCCTGGCGCACGTCGATGACGACGAGATCGGGCTCCCTCTCGAGCCGCTTCGCCAGATCAGACACGCTTATCGTGGCACCCACCTCCACCGGGCCGCCGCTCGCACGCCACGCCTCCAGGCCGCCGTCCAGGTACCCGCTGACGTTTTCATGGCCGATGCGCAGCGCCTGGCGTATCTGGCGATCCCAGTCGTCCACGGAGCTCAGCAGCAGGATAAGCGGTCGGTCGTGTGGCACGACCCAGCCGAGCCAGGTGCCGAAGGCGCTGCCGGCCGGGATGGACAGCGACCCCGGGATGTGGCCCGCCGCGTAGTCCTCCGGCGGGCGAGCATCGATCACCAGCCCCTCCCCTGCATGCAGCGAGCGCACCTGCTGGACGGAGAGCGGCCGCGGACCCGGCACGCCGCCGAGCGGGGCTGGCCCGGTCCGGTTGATCGGCCGCATGCGCGCGAAATAGCGCGGGTACGCCGGTTGGTCGGCGAGCAGCGCCCGCACGAAGGCCTCCACCTCCTCGATGGCCAGCAGCGGGTCGTGGCGTCGCTCGAACCCGACGGTCGACCACGGCGTCGTGGCGATGTCCTTGGAGCACAGGGAGCCGCCGCCATGGGTGGGCAGCACCGTGACCGAGTCCTCGTGGCGGAGAAGTCGATCGTGCAGCGACGCGTGCATCAGTCGGGCATACGGTTCCGCGTGGTCAGCACCCAGCAGGTCCGTGCGACCCACCGCACCCACCAGCAGGGAGCCCCCGGTGAAGAGTAGCTGCGGCTCGTCTGCGCGCGACCGATCGGCGACCGAGTAGCTCACGTGCTCGGGTGTGTGACCGGGCGTCTCCAGGGCGCGGAAGCGGAGCGAACCGACGTCGAAGCTCTCGTCGTCGCGCACTGGCTGATGGGGATGCCGCAGCTCGGCTCCCGCCGAGTGTATGTGCGCGGCGCCGGACAACGCTGCCAGCTCACGGGCCCCCGAGACGTAGTCGTTGTGCAGGTGCGTCTCGGCCACGTGGGTGATCCGCAGACCGCGCGCCTTGGCCTCATCCAGGTACAGGTCCACGTCCCGCCGCGGATCCACCACGGCGGCTACACCGGCGGCGTCATCGGCGACCAGCGCGCTGATGTGACCGAGCCCCTCGAGCACGAACTGTCGCAGCTGCATGCTCGGGAGGATACCGCCCACCTCAGCCTCCGCGGCGAGCGGCGCATCGACTCAGTCCCGTTGCGAGGGCGCCTCCGATCCGCGGCCCACGATTCTCCTTACCGCGTGGACGCCCCTGGTCAGCTGCGTCCTGAAGAAGATGGGAATAGCCACCAGACCGGCTATCAGTGCCTGGATGATGAGACTGCCCGACCCGGGATCGATGTACGCGAAGACCATCAGCGTCTACCCCTTTTTGACTGCCCGCTGA
>JBBSMF010000034.1:0-8738 GCA_038233295.1 Candidatus Limnocylindrales bacterium
CGTCATGGCCACCAGGAAGAATAGCGCCAGGAGTAATACCAACGCGCTCAGTCCCTGGCGCAGTCGCGGCCAGGGGTCCCCCAGTCGAGCGAGAAGGATGGCGCCGGACAGCAGGACCAGACCAACGGCCGAGGTGGGCGCCATGCGACCGGGCGTCCCAGCCGCGGTGGCCGCCTCAGCGATGAGTGCCTGGTCGATGCTCAGGTCGACGTTGAACACCCACTCGACCAGGGTGACCGCGCCGACGGCTGCGGCGGCGAAGGCCAGAGCGGCGACTGCCAGGGCGGTCCAGCGACGATCGGATCGCGCCTGGGTGAGCACGAGCGCGGTGCCCAGGAGAAGGAGCGCGATCGCCGCGTTGACCTTGACCGTGCCGCTTCCGGGGACGAATCGACTCAGGATCTCCACACCGGAGATCCAGCCGACCAGAACCAGCAACGCCACCACGATGACCACCAGCCCCGCCGCCGCGGGCAGGGAGGTGAAGGAAAGAGGCAGGCGACGCCGTGCCGTGTGCAGGGCAGGCAAGAGGCGAAGTGCGACCGTCACGCGCGTAAGTCTCCATTTGGCCAGCCCGAGTGGGCAGGCGGAAGGCGCGGGGCGCTCGGTCCGCGTGAGGACGACTTTGGCGCGGCGTGGTCGGCAGCGCTACAGGCCGAAGGTCAGGGTTGTCTTCGACCGGGGGTACCGCGCGCGTCCCCTTCGGGGCTGACGCTCAGTGCGTGGGTCCGCTGCCGACTCCTGCTTCCTCTCCGGTCTTCTCCGCGACGACCTGGCGGGCCTTGTCCCAGTCATCGCGAAAGGTCTTGATGCCCTTGTCCGTGAGCGGGTGCTTGACCATCTGCTGTAGCACCTTGAAGGGAAGCGTGGCCACATGGGCACCGGCCAGGGCACAGTCGGTCACGTGTCGCGGATGCCGGATGGACGCCGCCAGCACCTCCGAGTCCAGGTCGTGCAGCTCCACGATGCCGACCAGCTCGCGGATGACCTCCATGCCATCCTGGTTGATGTCATCCAGGCGGCCGATGAAGGGCGAGAGCAGGGACGCGCCGGCCTTGGCCGCCAGGAGGCCCTGGTTGGCCGAGAAGATGAGCGTGCAGTTCGTCTTGATGCCCTCTTCCGCGAAGCGGTAGATCGCCTCGAGCCCCGGCTCGCTCATGGGCACCTTGACCACGATGTTGGGCGCTAGGTTGGCGAAGGCACGGCCCTCGTGCAGCATGCCCTCGACGTCCTCGGCCACGACCTCGGCGCTGACGGGACCCGGGGTCAGGTCGCAGATCTCCCGGAGCAGGTCCTCGTAGGCGCCGCCGACCTTGGCGTAAAGGCTGGGGTTGGTGGTGACGCCGTCGAGCACGCCCCAGCGGGCGGCCGTGCGGATCTCTTCGACGTCAGCGGTGTCCAGGAAGAGCTTCATGGGGTCGACACTCCTTCGTTTCGGTTCGCCCCAGTCTACGCCTCGGGTCCCGGCCCGAGCTACTTAGGGCCTATCAGGTGAAGGAAGCGCGAGGCGCTCAGGCCTCGATGGCGACCGACTCCCGCAGGGGCTCGCGTCCGTCGCCTGCGGCCTGCCCGATGGCCGCTGCCACGAAGCCGCTGAACAGCGGGTGAGGCCGATCCGGCCGGCTCTTGAACTCGGGATGGAACTGGGAGGCCACGAACCAGGGGTGGTCGCGCAGCTCCACGATCTCCACCAGACGTCCGTCCGGTGACTGTCCGGAGAGGATCATGCCGCCCTTCTCCAGCGCATCACGGTAGGCATTGTTCACCTCGAAGCGGTGACGATGCCGCTCGTAGATGACCTCCGTGCCATAGGCCGCGGCCGCCTTGGATCCAGCCGTGAGCCGTGCCGGGTAGAGGCCCAGGCGCATGGTGCCGCCCTTGTCCTCGAGCTCTCGCTGGTCGGGCATGAAGTCGAGGACGGGCGCGTCGGTGAAGACATCGAACTCGGTCGAGTTGGCGCCCTGGCTGCCCACCACGTCTCGGGCGAACTCGATGACCCCGCACTGGAGACCCAGGCAGAGACCCAGGTACGGGACCCGCTCCTCGCGCGCGAAGCGTGCCGCCAGGACCTTGCCCTCGATTCCGCGATGCCCGAAACCGCCGGGCACCAACACCCCCGCCACGCCGTTCAGCCGCTCCCCCACATTCTCCGCCGTCAGTGCTTCCGAGTCGACCCAGCGCACCGTGGCGTCGCGCTCCTGCGCCCAGCCCGCGTGTCGCAGTGCCTCGGTCACCGAGAGGTATGCGTCGGGCAGCTCGATGTACTTGCCCACGAGGGCGATCTCAAGCTGCGGCTTGGGTCGCTTGATGCGGTCGACGAGAGCTCGCCAGTCGGCCAGATCGGCGGGATGCGCCCGCTCAGCGAGTCCCAGCTCGCGCACGACCAGGTCGCCCAGGCCCTGCTCCTCGAAGCGCAGCGGCACCTCATAGATGGTCTCCGCGGTCTCGGCCGGGATGACCGCGTCGGTGGCGACATCGGTGAAGAGAGCGATCTTCTCGCGCACCTCGTGGCTGACCGGGTGGTCGGAACGCAGCACGATCACGTCGGGCTGGATGCCGATGCCGCGCAGCTCCTTGACGGAGTGCTGGGTGGGCTTGGTCTTGAGCTCCCCGGTGGCCGCCAGAGCGGGCAGCAGTGTCACGTGGACGTACAGCACGTTGTCGCGCCCCACGTCCTTGCGCATCTGGCGGATGGCCTCCAGGAAGGGCAGGCTCTCGATGTCACCCACCGTGCCGCCGACCTCCACGACGACCACGTCCGCCCGACCGTCCCGCGCCACCCGTCCGATGCGCTCCTTGATCTCGTTGGTGATGTGCGGGATGACCTGCACCGTCCCGCCCAGATAGTCGCCGCGCCGCTCCTTGGCGATGACCGCCTGGTAGATGCGGCCCGTGGTGACGTTGGAGAGCTGCGTCAGGTTCTCGTCGATGAAACGCTCGTAGTGGCCCAGGTCCAGGTCCGTCTCGGCGCCGTCGTCGGTCACGAAGACCTCGCCGTGCTGGTAGGGCGACATGGTGCCCGGGTCCACGTTGATGTAGGGATCGAGCTTGAGGATCGAGACGGACAGCCCTCGAGCCTTCAGGAGCCGGCCGATCGACGCGGCCGTGATGCCCTTGCCCAGCGAGGAGGTGACGCCTCCGGTCACGAAGACATACTTGGCCAAGGAACAATCCTCCGGGGTTTTTCCGATGCTACCGATTCCCGGGCCGTGGCGCAAGCGCTCTCCACGCCACACTCTCCGGCCAGGGCTCTATCGGGAGCCGGCCCGCGAGGGTATCGTGAGCTGCTCGTAGTAGGCCCAGTCGGAGTAGTACGAGGCATCTCCCCAGATCTCCAGCGAGTAGGCGGCCACCGCCTCCATGCGCAGCTCGACGGCGTTCTCCAGGTCCGTCTTGGTCGGCGGGAGATCGCGCGCGTAGGTCTCGGGTCCCAGGAAGACCTGCGTGATCTGCGCATCGGAGGCCTCCTGGGCGAGGCGGAGGGTCTCGCCCAGTCGACCCGCGGGCAGGTTGGTGCGCACCGTGCCGGCCATGGCATCCAGCACCTCCGGCAGGCGGGGCAGCATGGCCGGGTCGCTCAGCTTTCGGCGCAGCTCGAGGAGCACCTGCTGCTGACGCAGTGAACGCTGTTCGTTGCTTCCGCCGGGACCCTTCCGCGAGCGCACGTACATCATCGCCGTGCGGCCATCCAGATGGTGCCTGCCCACGTCCAGATAGAGAGGGAAGGCGGGGTCGGCGATCGGCTCCGTGACCTCCACGTCGATGCCGCCGACGGCGTCGATGAGGCTCTGGAAGCCCTGGATGTCCACCGTCGCGTAGTAGTCGATGTCCACGCCGACGAGGTAGCTGATCTGCGCGACGAACGTCTCCATCGGACCGTCCGGGTAACCCGCCGGGTCTGCTTGGGCGGCCGAGAGCAGAGTGTTGATCTTGCCCTCATGGGAGCCGCCCCAGTACTGCGGAAAACGGGACACGTTCCGAGGCACGCTGACCATGTCGATGGTGCCGTCGACGCGATCGAAGGAGGCCAGCGTGATGGAGTCGGCCAGTCGGTGATCGGCCGGCCGCCCCGGCAGTGAGTCGGTGCCCACGAACAGGACGTTCACCAAGCCGTCATCGGTGACGTCGGGCGGGATGGTGGGGATCGGCGTGGCGAGTGACGGGGTCGCGGCCGGGCCAGGGGTCGCGGCCGGATCGGCGGTCGAGCCGGGAACAGGCGAGATGGAGGGAGCGGTCGGAGGAGGCGGCGCGGCTACGCCGCCCTCGGGCTGGAAGATGGCCGACCCGGCCTGATAGAACTTGGCCACTAGTGACGCCGGCACCGCGTGGATGACGATGACCAAGATGCCCAGGGCGAGCACGGTCGCCAAGCGCCCGGGATGGCGGCCGCTCTCAGCGTTCGTTCGCTGCTCGTGCCCGCGTTCACGGCCCCGTGCCACCGTCCACGCGTGGCCCATCGAGAGGAGGCGCCAGAGCGCCAGAAGGATGATGCCGCCCACGATCGTGAGCGCGATGGGTGGGTCGAAGAGCCGTCCGGCCAAGCCCTCCAAGCCGCCGCTGGCGAGCGAAAGTAACGCGGCCAGGATCAGCAGCGGCGGGATCGCGTAGAAGAGCGCGGCAACACGCTGACCCAGAGACCACTGGCCCAGGCCGGGCCAGACGAACGACAGGAAGGTCGCCCCGAGCGCCGAACGATGGGCGCGCTCGTCAGCGCGTCGCTCGTACGCGTCGGCGCGCTGCTGCTCCCTTACGACGCCTTCTTCGTGATCCACGCGATGAGTCTACGGGCAACCTGGGACGATGCCCTGATGCGGGTGCGCGTGCCGATCGCGGTGAGCGTTGGTGCGGTGTGCGTGCCAAGCGTTGGTGTTGGCACGACTCACACCAGACACGTGCCCAGCGCGCGTCCGCGCCGTGTCCAGCGTCCCGGCAGGCCAACCCTGTCGGGAGACCGTCGGCGTGACCCGATAGGGTCAGACGGTGGCGTCCTGCTCCAGCTCGAGTGCCTCCTCGTCGGCCTCCTCGGTGAGCTTCAGCCAGATGAACAGCCCGGCCAGCACGACGAGCGGGATGATGATCATCGCCGCCAGCAGCACCCCGAGCGCGATGCCGAGCATCTTGAGCAGTCGCATGTCGTTCTCACGCCTCCTGATCGTCCTGGTCGGTGTTCGTGTCCGCGCAGTCTACGAGGTATCGACTCGAATCGGAAACGTCAGGGTCGCAAGCGCTTGGCGGCGAAGCGTTTCGTGCGGCTCTGGCGGCCGGCCGAACGACGATGATCGTCCGGGATAAGTGCCGGATCGGCGCCGGGCGATCTACCGTGAAGCGCGACAAGCGACCATCGTTCGGATGAGCGTCCGAGAGCGACCGGCTGATCGCGGGCGGCGGGTGGCACGGCTGGCCCTCGGCCGCGTGTGCGAAGACGCGCGTCTCGCGAGGATCGCGGCTGGCTTGAGCCAGAGGGAGGTCGGACGTGCCATCGGGCGTTCGCATACCTGGGTGGCCCGCGTCGAGAATGGACGATCCGCTGGCGTAACCTTCGGGGATCTGGGCGCGCTGCTGGCCGCAGTCGGGCTCGAGCCGCGGCTGACGGTCGTGCCCGGGTCGGACGCGCATCGAGACACCGCCCACTCGGCGCTGCTCGACCGGACGCGGACTCTCCTCCATAAAAGCTGGACGTGGCGACTGGAAGTGCCGCTTCCCAACCCCGGCGATCCGCGTGCCTGGGACGCGCTGGTGCGTGGCGACGGCGTGCGTATAGCCTTCGAGGCGGAGACCGGGCCTCGGGATGGCCAAGCACTCCAGCGCCGCCTGGCCATCAAGCGGCGCGACGGTGCCGTCGACCACGTGGTCCTCGTGCTCTCCGACACGCAGCGGAACCGCCGGTTCCTCCGAGACTACGGATCTTCCCTGCGTATCGACTTCCCGCTCAGCCACCGAGCCCTTGCCGCCTCACTCCGACTGGGCCGCGACCCCGGCGGGAGCGGCATCCTGGTCCTATGAGCCCAGCCGAAGAGGAGCGGCGATGGGTCCGGCGGATCGCCGGGGCATTGGGAGCGGGACAGTCAGCGGCACGGTGCGTGTGGCGTGCCAAGTGGCGAACGACGGTCATCGGCGACCACATCCCAGGGCTGATCGAGCGCGCCCCGACGCGCTTCTCCTCCGATCGGTGCCGCCAGGATGCCGCTGAAAGGAGGAGGGCCTCTTGAGCACTCGGGGGGACTCGGGACGCGGGCCCACCCTCCGCTCCCTGGCATCTCCAACGTACCAGCGCTCCGCCCGCTGGCCGCGCGAGCCCGTACCCGCTCCACGCCACGGCCCCAACGCCACCAGCGCTCCGCCCGCTGGCCGCGCGAGCCCGTACGCGCCTCGACCATGCACCGGCACCCTCACGAGCCGGTGATGAGATCGAAGAGTCCCCGCTCCTTGGCGCGCCGCTCGCTCCAGCGGAAGGTCCCGAGAGCCGCGATCGTGACCAGCGCCGTAGTGGCCAGAAGGACGATCATCCCCTCCACCGAGCCGGGCGCCGCACTGCCGGTCAGCTCGGTGTAGAGCGAGCCCGGCCCGCCGATGGCCGAGACGATGTCCGGGAACAGCGCGCGGCGGACCATCTCCAGCCACCAGGTGAGCGGCGTCAGGAGCCCGACGGCCTGGACCGCGCTGGGCAGGACCGCCAGCGGGAAGACGGCTCCCACGACCAGGAAGATCGCCCCCGCCACGGCCTCGGGGTATTGCCAGGAATCCTGGCGTGTCTGCATGGCCACCGCCGCCAGAAGCATCCCCAGCGCGATGATCGATAGCAGGCCGAGCGTCATGGCCAGCGCCAGCAGGAGCCAGTCGATGCGCTCGATGGCGAACGGGACGCCAAGGCCGACCACGCCCAGGACGAGGGTCACGGCCGCCCCGAAGCCGCCGATGCCAAGGCGCCAGAAGCCGCGGCCCAGCAGCACCGTGAGCATGGAGTTGGGGCTCACGTAGAGGTACTTGAGCATCCGGTATCGCTCCCGGTCTTCCAGCACGGACAGGGCGAAGCCGGCGATCCCGCCCACCACGAACGACCACAGCGCCGAACCGATGACGATGAACGCCCGGAATGCTGGGTCGGCCGCGCCCCCGCTGATGATCTCCAGCATCACCACCAGCATCAATGCGCTGAAGACCGGCTTGATCACGGCGTAGACGAGGAACGGCAGCGGGTCGGCCCAGTTGGCCTCGATCTGGAAGCCCAGCTTGGCCGCGGTCCGGAAGGCCAGCCAGGCCTGCGCCGCTTCCTGGCGGCGCGTGCGGTGCGGGTCCGACCCGCCCGACCAGCGGACGACCTCCGGCAGAGGGCTCATGAGCCGCGCATGGTGAGCTTGCCCTCCTGGCGGGCCATGCGCTCGATGACACCCAGGAGGAGGCGTGCCAGCGCGATGAAGAAGACCGCCATGGCGATCAGGACGAGTGCCTCGACCGCCGGTGGGAGGGCGCCGGCGGTCTCGGGCGAGCCGGCGAAGGCCAGTTGGCGCATGGCGTCCAGTCCGACGGCCAAGGGGATGGTCGAGATGGCCGCCGCGCCCAGGACGCCGAGCCGTGCCACGGGGAAGTTGAGCCCGGACACGAAGTAGACCGGCTCCTGGAGGAGCTGCGTCAGGTGCCACGCTTCCCGGCCCCAGAGCAGGAAGAGAGTGGCCAGGACCATGCCCAGGCCGTAGAGCGCGGCAAGGGTCAGGAAGAACACCGAGAGCAGCAGGAACCACTGGTCGACGGAGAAGACGACCCCGTACAGGAACGTGCCCACAAGGAGCACCACGGCGGCCCGGAAGCAGCTCATCAGGAGTCCGCCGATGGCCATGCCCAGGAGCACGCTCATCATGCTGATCGGTGCGGCGAAATAGAGCTCCAGGTTGCCCTGGTCCTTCTCCCAGTAGAGCTGCGCCGCCATGAGCCACATGACGTTGAGCCAGAATGCGGTCATGGCGCCGCCCAGCACCACGAACCCGACGTACTCGGGCGGCGCGGCCAGCGCTCGATACACGAAGACGAACGCCGACGTCGTCAGGAACGGCAGCATGATCTCGAAGAAGAGCCACGACGGCTCCCGCATCATGCCGATGACCCGTGGGTAGGCGCGGCCCCAGATGGTGCGCAGGTTCGTGACCAGCACTCGGCGTGCCGGCCACTCCGCGGCGTCCTGAGGGCTGCGGCTGGGCCGGTGGACGTAGGGGCTGCGCGAGGGCATGGCGCTCACCGCGGCTTCTTCTCGGCCGACTCCGTCGCCTCTGATGCCTCAGATGCCTCGGCCTCGAAGCCGCGCCCCACCAGCTCGATGAAGACGTCCTCCAGCGTGGGCTCCGACTTCTTCAGGGCGACGATGTGAGCGCTCAGACCCGCCAGCCCCGAGACCACCCCGCCCAGCGCACCATCATCGATGAGGGCGAGCTTCACGCTGACCGTGCTCTGCGGCTCGCCGTTCGACGCGTCGGTGCTGCTGGGGATGATCGCGCTGACCACGCCGGGCAGGGCCTCCAGTGCGCCCGTCCCCCCATCAAGTCGGTCCAGCTCCAGCTCGAAGATCGACTCGCGCTGCACGCGCCGCTTGAGCTCGGCCGGCGTGCCGATGGCCAGGATGCGGCCGCGATCGACGATGGCCAGCCGCTCGCAGAGCTCCTCGACCTCCGCCATGTAGTGCGACGTCAGCAGGATCGTGCGACCGGGCACGGCCGCCTTCCACTCGACCACCAGCTCGCGCACCGCCC
>JBBSMF010000035.1:0-8618 GCA_038233295.1 Candidatus Limnocylindrales bacterium
AGCGTCCTCGTCCTTGGCCAGGATCTCGACGTCCTCGAATGCGATCTTGGTGGACCTGCCCGGTGCGTAGCCGCTGACGGGATCCGGCTCGAGCACGAGCTTGCCTTCGGCGTCCTCCACAAGGACATCGACCTGTGCCGTGACGAGTAGGTCGACCCGCTGGCCGATCTCGACGTTGCCCGCCACCGCGCGATCCTTGGGCACGAAGACCGCCACGGCGCGCCAGATGGGCGAGTCCGGAGAGATGGTCTCGGTCGCCGAGAGGATGCTGAACTCCGCCCCGACCGCGCTGGTGGCAAGGAGGTTGGGCGTGATGGCCTGGTTGGCGTAGATCGTCACACCGGTCAGCCGGCCGACCAGCATGGCCGGATCCACGACCGCCTGTTCCACCGTCGGGTCGTCCGGGACGGAACGCTCGACCAGCATGTCGCTGGCGATGATGGTGCGCGCGCCGATCTGCTGCGTCGCGACGATGATGGTCTTCATGGGGACTTCGGCGGCCTTCGTCGACCCTTGGCTGGCCAGGTAGAACGCCGCCCCGCCGGCCATGATGCTGAGCACGAGCCCCAGCGCGACGAACACCTTGCGGCGTCGTGAGTTGTCCTTGAACTCCATCTCCATGTCTGGCAGGCTCCTGACGCTCTGAGGTACGGGCGGTCCGGTCGGTTGGCTCCTGCGAGCATCATGGAAACCGGGTGCCGCGGGCAATGACACCTTCGGCGTGCCCTCGCTAGTACCCTCGGGTGGTCCTCAAGACTCTCGGCCGCCCCCATGGTCCCCGGACCACACCGGCGCACCCCGGAGCGCTCCTCTGCCGGCGCGTCGGGGGAGGGGCGGTAGTAGCATCGGTCCATGCCCGACTTCAACCTGGTGGCCGAGTTCGAGCCCACTGGCGACCAGCCCCACGCCATCGCGAAGCTGGTCAAGGGTCTGGGCAAGGACCTCAAGCATCAGACGCTGCTGGGTGCCACGGGCACGGGCAAGACCTTCACCATCGCCCAGGCCATCCAGCAGCACGGGCGGCCCACCCTCGTGCTGGCCCACAACAAGACGCTGGCGGCCCAGCTCTACTCCGAGCTGCGTGACTTCTTCCCGGACAACGCCGTGGAGTACTTCGTCTCCTACTTCGACTACTACCAGCCCGAGGCCTACTTGCCGCGCTCGGACACGTACATCGAGAAGGATTCGTCGCGCAACGACGAGATCGACAAGCTCCGCCACGCCGCCACGCGCGCGCTCTTCGAGCGCAAGGACGTGATCATCGTGGCCAGCGTCTCGTGCATCTACGGCCTCGGCGCGCCGGTCGACTACGGCGCCACGGTGGTGCGCCTGCGCACCGGAGGACGCTACCGGCGCGATGGCGTCCTGCGCCAGCTGGTGGACCTCCAGTACCAGCGCAACGACCAGCAGCTCTCCCGAGCCCGCTTCCGCGTGCGCGGCGACACGCTGGAGCTGCAGCCGGCCTACGACGACTTCATCGTGCGCGTGGAGTTCTTCGGCGATGAGATCGAGCGCATCACCGAGCTGGACCCGCTGACCGGCGAGCTGCTGGCCGAGCGGAAGGAGCTCAACGTCTACCCCGCCTCTCACTACGTCACGCCGGCCGACAAGCTCAAGGAGGCGCTGGTCGACATCGAGGCGGAGATGGAGCTGCGCGTCCGGCAGCTCGATGAACGGGGCATGATCCTTGAGGCGGAGCGCCTGCGCCAGCGCACCACCTTCGACCTCGAGATGATGCGCGAGCTGGGCTTCTGCTCGGGCATCGAGAACTACTCGCGTCACCTCTCGCGACGCGAGGAAGGCTCGCGGCCCTGGACGCTGCTCGACTACTTCCCGCCGGACTGGCTGCTGGTGGTGGACGAGAGCCACATGACCATCCCGCAGGTGGTCGGCATGTACAAGAACGACCGGACGCGCAAGGAGATCCTGGTCGACTTCGGTTTCCGGCTCCCCTCGGCCCTGGACAACCGCCCGCTGACCTTCGAGGAGTTCGAGGTGCACCTGGACCAGGTGGTCTACATGAGCGCGACGCCCGGTCCGTACGAGCTGCGCAACTCGGAGCAGGTGGTGCAGCAGCTCATCCGGCCCACCGGGATCGTGGATCCTCAGATCGATGTCCGCCCCACCGAGGGGCAGATCGACGACCTCATAGACCGCATCCGCGAGCGGGTGGAGCGTGGCGAGCGCTCGCTGGTGACGACGCTGACCAAGAAGATGGCCGAGGACCTGGCCGACTACCTGCACGAGATGGGCATCAAGGTCTCGTACCTGCACTCCGAGATCGACACGCTGGAGCGCGTGCAGATCCTGCGCGACCTGCGTCTGGGCGTCTTTGACGTGCTGGTCGGGATCAACCTGCTGCGCGAGGGCATCGACCTGCCCGAGGTCACCTTGGTGGCCATCCTGGATGCCGACAAGGAGGGCTTCCTGCGCTCGGCCTGGTCCCTGATCCAGGTCATCGGACGGGCGGCACGCAACGTCGGCGGCGAGGTGGTCATGTACGCCGACAACGTGACCGAGTCGATGCACGTGGCCATCGAGGAGACGAACCGGCGGCGCGCGGTGCAGGAGGCCCACAACCGCGAGCACGACATCGTGCCGCAGACGATCATCAAGGGCATCCGCGACATCAACGACCGGCTGCGGGCGGTGGCCGAGGCCAGCGGTGCCTACACCGGCGATGGACGGCGAGAGCTGACCGAGATGTCCAAGGAGCAGGTCAGCAAGCTGGTCGCTCAGATGGAGGCGGAGATGCGCGCAGCCGCCAAGAACCTGGAGTTCGAGCGGGCGGCGGCGCTGCGTGATGAGATCCAGGACGTGCGCATGCGGATCCTGGACGAGGACGCTTCGACGACCGTGCTGCGCGCCGCTGAGAAGGCGGCCGGCGGCGCCCGTGCGATGCGCGATGCCGTAGCCGCCGGACACGGGGAGGGGAGCATGGCGCCCTCCAAGCGGATGGCGGCCATGAAGTCGGGTGATCGCCGTGGCAAGCGCGACCTGCGCGAGGCAGGCCCCGCTCTGGAGGTAACGTCGGTCACCGTGATGGACGCCGAGGAGGAGCCCGCGGAGACGCTGGACGGCGTGCCCCACGGCGATGTCCATGTCGAGCGCCCCGCCGATGAGGGCACGGCCGGCGATTGGCTGCCCGGTCTTCGCGACGAGCATGAGGGCGACGACTCGGGCTGGATGTCGCGCTGGCTGGACAAGCCGACCTGGGACCGTCGTGTCACCCCCAACGTGGTGAAGCGCACCGGTACCAGGCCGTCGCGGCGGCGACGCTAGGCGTCATGGCGGAGGCGCGTATGGAAGGCGAACCTATCCGCGTCTGGCTGGAACCCGGCTACGACTACGGCCGCTACGGTGCCTGGATGCTCGACTGGCCGGGCTGCTTCGTGTGGGGTGACTCAAGAGAGGACGTGCTGGGCCGCGTACCCCAGGCGGTACGCCGCCACGCCGAGTGGCTGGCCAGCTTCGGAGAGCCCGCGGCGGTCCCCACCTCCGGTAGCGTCGAGGTCGTCGAGGAGGCGGCCGCCCAGGTCATCGACGGTTACGAGCGCAACGCGATCTTCGCGGCCGATCACCGCCCCGTCGCGAGCGGGCAGCTCGAGGCGATGCTTCGGCAGCTTGGCTTCGCACGATCCGATCTCGAGCGGCGCCGCCAGCGTCCCTCCCCGGCGGCGGGCGCGTCAACCGGGATCAAGGGCGGTAGGCGGGACGAGGCGGCCACGGCGCTGGGCGCTGCCGCTCAGAGGGAGGTGGACGAGGTGCTGCGCCACATCGCCGGGGCCGAGATCTGGCTGGCCAGCCGCCTCGACCGGAGCGTGCGCTACGGCGGCGCGCCGCGCGACGGCGACCTGTCCGCGTATCTCGAGGAGACGCGCGCCTGGCTGATCGAGCAGCTGCGCGGCTTCCTGGCTCGGGACCCGGCCATGGAGGCGATCGATGGCAAGGGCGAGGAGTGGACGCTCGCGAAGGTGCTCCGGCGATCGCTGTACCACAGCCTCGACCACCTCCGGGAGCTGGAGGCGCGCTTCGTATCTCACCAGGGCTGAGCCGCGCCGGTGTTCAGGAGCATCCTTCCTGGGCTGACGGCAATGGGGGTAGCGCTACGGAGCCGCAGCTGCCAGCATCTCGGCTAACGCCACGCGCGGTAGCGCAAGCTCAAGAATAGACCCGTTGGGTCGCCTGTGATACACGCTCGACGGCGCGACTTCCGCGTAGTGCTACCCCCGTTGGCATAAGCGGAACTCTGGGAGTCAGTGTCCGTCGCCGACCGCGCCGACCGCGCCGACCGCGCCGACCGCACCGCCGCCCGAGCGCACGCCGGGCCACGCGCCTTCAGTGCAGGATCTGTGAGAGGAACTGGCGCGTTCGATCCTGGGTGGGCGCCTCGAAGATCTGTTGCGGCGGTCCCTGCTCCACGATGAGGCCTTCGTCGAAGAACACCATGCGGTTGGCCACGGCACGGGCGAAGCCCATCTCGTGCGTGACACAGATCATGGTCATGCCCGACTCGGCGAGCTCACGCATCACGTCCAGGACCTCGCTGATCATCTCCGGGTCCAATGCCGAGGTCGGCTCATCGAAGAGCATGATCCTGGGCTGCATGGCCAACGCTCGGGCGATGGCCACGCGCTGTTGCTGGCCGCCGGAGAGCTGCGCCGGGAACTTGTGCGCTTGCTCGGGGATCCCAACACGCTCCAGCAGCTCCATGGCCGTCTGGTCGGCCCGTGACCGGGACCATTTTCGGACGCGGATGGGCGCGAGGGTCACGTTCTGGAGCGCCGTCAGGTGCGGGAACAGGTTGAACTGCTGGAAGACCATGCCGATCTCGCTGCGGATGGCCGCGATGTTGCGGATGTCGTCGGTCATCTCGATGCCATCCACCACGATGCGCCCGCGCTGATGCTCCTCCAGACGGTTGATGGTGCGGATGAAGGTGGACTTGCCGGAACCGGAAGCGCCGAAGATCACCACCACCTCTCCGGTCCGGACCGTCAGATCGATGCCGCGCAGGACGTGCAGCTGCCCGAACCATTTGTGGACATCGGTACAGACGATGATGTCCGTCATCGCCTGATCGTCCTGGTCGCTCACGGGTCCACCTCCGTCTGGCTGTCCTGGATCATCAGCGCGTCCCCACGCCGAGTGACGCCTCAAGACGGTAGCTCGCCTGCGACATGGCATAGCAGAGTACGAAGAACACGGCTGCCACGAAGGCATACACCTCGAGATGTGCGCCGAAGGCGGTCGGCTGAGCGAGCACTGCGCGGCCGATGCCCAGCAGCTCCATGAGACCGATGATGGTCACCAGCGTGGTGTCCTTGAGAAGGCTGATGAACAGCCCCACGTTGGCCGGGATGACGGCACGCAGCGCCTGCGGCAGGACGATGAAGAGATTCGTCTGGATGGTGTTGAGGCCGATGGCGTGGGCCGCCTCCACCTGGCCGCTGGGGATGGCTTGAAGGCCGCCCCGAACGTTCTCCGCCACGTACGCCGCCGAGAACAGCGTGATGCCGCCCATGGCTCGAGCGACGCGGTCGATGCGCCACTCGCCGGGCAGGAAGAGCGGCAGCATGATGTCGGCCATGAACAGGATGGTCACCAGCGGGACGCCTCGGACGACCTCGATGTAGGCGGTGCTCAGGAGTCGAACCGCGGGCAGCTCGCTTCGGCGACCGAGCGCCAGCAGCACCCCCAGCGGGAACGAGAGCACGATGCCCACCGTCGCGATGAGGAAGGTGAGCAGCAGTCCGCCCCAGAGATTGGTGCTGACTGCCGGAAAAGGGGAACCGGAGATGCCGCTCAGGAGGACGATGGAGACGGGGATGGACGTGAGCCACGCAACAAACAGGGGTCGTCGCGGGACGGAGCGTCGCCATCCCAGCACGGATCCCGCCCACACCAGTGCGGCGTTGAACAGGAATGCGCCGACGGCCACCGGCCCGAGCCCCGACACGGCGGCGAGCACGGCGAGCAGGACCTGGCCAGCCGCCAGCCACATTGCCAGCGTGCGGATGGCTCCTCGCGAGCGGCCGGATGAGAGGCCGGACAGCAGCGACAGGATGGCCAGCCCCAGCCAGATCCGCCACGCTTCCTCCGTCGGGTACTGACCGATGAGGAAGAGGCGCATGTTGCCCGTGACGACCTCCCAACGGGCGTCGGTCAGCGCCCAGCCGGCGATCAGCACGGCGACCGCCAGGAGCACGCCGCCGACGACGATGGTCAACAGCGAGTCGTACCAGGTCGCGAACAGGTTGGTGCGTAGCCAAGTGGCCGCTCCAACGGAGGTCGTAGGCGGCGGCAGCGTCTCCCCTCGCGTGGGCCGTGCCGGCTCGTTCATGGATCCGGCCATCTAGCGTTCCAGCACCTGGACGCGGCGGTTGTAAAGGTTCATGACCAGGGAGGTCGCAAGGCTGATGGCCAGGTACGTACCCATGATGAGCACGATCACGGGCACCGGCTGGCCCGTCTGGTTGGCGATGGTCTGGCCCACCTTGAACAGGTCCGGATACCCGATGGCCACGGCCAGGCTGGAGTTCTTGGCCAGGTTCAGGTACTGGCTCGTGAGCGGTGGCACGATGACCCGCAGCGCTTGCGGGAAAACGACCAAGCGGAGCGTCTGTCCGTCCGTCAGCCCCAGAGCATGAGCAGCCTCCAGCTGGCCCCGCCGCACGGCCTGGATGCCGCCGCGCACGACCTCACCGATGAACGCCGCGGTGTAGAGCACCAGCCCCACCAGGAGGGCCGTGAACTCGGGCGAGAGGGCTAGTCCTCCAGCGAAGTTGAAGCCCACCTGGGTCGGCCGCTCGAGACCGACCGGCGGCTGCCCCATGGCCGCCCAGCCGATGATGGCCAGGGCCAGGAAGCTCAGGAGGCCGGCCCGGCGCAGGTAGGGCACGGGTCGTCCGGCGGCCGTACGGCGGGCCGCGATCCTTCCGGCGCCCAGCGCGATGACCAAGCCGAGCCCCACGATGGCCAGCCACGGCACGAAGGTGGCTGACAGGGCCGGCGCCGGCAGGAACAGGCCGCGCTGGTTGAGGAACACCGACCCGGGCAGGGCGATCGACTCGGCCACGGACGGCAGCTGGAGCAACACCGCGAAGTACAGCAGGAACAGTTGCACCAGCAGCGGCGTGTTGCGGATGATCTCGACATAGCCGCTGGCCACGCTGCGCAGGAGCCAGTTCCCGGAGAGCCGTGCGACGCCCACGATGATGCCCAGGATCGTGGCCAGGATGATCCCGGCGAACGATACGAACAGGGTGTTGAGCAGGCCGACCAGGAAGGCCTGGCCGTACGTGTCCGTGGCCCGGTAGGGGATGGGCGACTCGGCGATGTCGAAGCCCGCGGTAGTGCCCAGGAAGCCGAGATCCATGGACATCCGGCGCTCGCCCATCGCCGAGAAGAGGTTGCCCAGGAGGAAGGCGACCAGCAGGCCGACGACCAGGACCACCACACCCTGGCCGACGACGCGCAGCACGCGAACGTTCCGCCAGGGCGGCACAGCCGTGTGTCGTTCGGTAGGGGTGGCCGGGGTCATGGCGACCCGCTATGGAGGGGAATGAAGAGGTGCTCCCGGGGCAGGGTCGTCCTGCCCCGGAGCATCGGATCGCCTACCGGTAGGGGGGTGCGTAGAGCAGGCCACCCTCGGTCCAGAGGCTGTTCGGACCGCGCTCGAGGTCAAAGGGGGTGCCGGGGCCCAGGTTGCGATCGTAGATCTCACCGTAGTTGCCCACGGCCAGGATCACATCCACGACCCAGTCGTTCTCGAGCCCGAGCGCAGAAGCGAGCGTTCCTACCTCGGGCTCCACGCCCAGCAGGCGTCGGACGACCGGGTTCTCGCTGGTGCTGGCCATCTCCTCCACGTTGGCGGATGTGATGCCCAGTTCCTCGGCCTCGATGGTCGCGAAGACGACCCACTTGACGACGTTGAACCAGGCATCGTCGCCGAGCGGCGTGGCCGGGCCCAGGGGCTCCTTGGACATGACCACGTCCAGGATGACGTGATCGTCGGGAGTGCCCAGCGATGTCCGACGTGCCACCAGCTGGGAGCGGTCGCTCGTCACGGCGTCGCAGCGGCCCTCTTCGTAGGCCTGATAGGTGGGGTCGATGTCGGCGAAGACCAGCGGCTCGAAGGCGATGCCGCGCGTGCGCATCTGGTCGGTCAGGTTGAGCTCCGTGGTAGTTCCCGACTGCACGCAGATGGTCGCGCCCTCAAGATCCTCCAGGGTGGTCGCGCCCAGTGCGCTGGTGGCCATGATGCCCTGGCCGTCATAGAAGGTGGTCGGCGCGAAGAGACCCCAGCTAGTGTCACGGCTGACAGTCCAGGTCGTGTTGCGGATGAGGACGTCGACCTCACCGGTCTGCAACGCCGGGCCTCGCGCATCAGCGGACAGTGCGCGGAAGTCGACGGCATCGGCATCGCCCAGCACCGCCGCGGCTACCGCCCGGCAGAAGTCGGAATCGAAGCCCGTGTTCTCGCTGGTGGCCTGGTCGAGGAAGCTGAAGCCGGGCAACGCGCCGTTAACGCCGCAGATGAGCTGATCCCGCTCCTTGACGGCCGCCAGGCGTCCACCTGGCACCGTGGGTCCCGCGCCCTCGCTGGCTCCCGCGCC
>JBBSMF010000036.1:0-8503 GCA_038233295.1 Candidatus Limnocylindrales bacterium
ATCCAGCATGGTGCCCGACACTGTTTCAGCGGCTGCCGTGTAGCCGCCTCGCCACTCGTCCGTGGTGAGGTCGAGGTCGCCGCTGATGGCCCTGTAGTAGCCCGCGCTGGGATGCGGGTCGAAGTGCAGACGCGCGCCGTTCGTGCGGCTAGAGTCCACGTAGAAGTCGTTCGTACCGATCCAGCCGCTGCTCCCGTATCCGGGCTGGGCGCTGCGGGTCCGGAAGATGTCGTCCATCGATCGGCCCGGTCGCATCAGCTGCGCCGCGAGATCGACCCGCTGCCTGGGACCGAAGGCCATCACGACGCCAGCGCCGACGTTACGGTGGAGGAAGGCAGCTGCGAAGTTGTCCGCCCGCTGGATGGCCACGCTCCTGCTCGGCACGGGGGCGTCGGGCTCGCCGTTGCCGGCCGTGTAGCACGATCGATACAGGATGACCACGGCGTCGTCCGCCAGGCGGATCTTGTCGCGGATCACGTTGCCGCCGTAGTAGACGCGCTCTCCGGCGGGGGCGCCCTCGTAGCCGTCGAGGCCGAAGCCGTTCTTGGTGCTCTCCTGGAAAGGAGCGTACGGGCTCGGCCATCCGTTGCCGTGGCCGAAGTAGACCACGAGGTTGGCGCCCTGCAGCGCGCGGCGGACGCGGGCCCAGGTCGCGCGAGGATGGAAGATGCGCGTCACAGCCATGCCCGCTGCCTGCGCCTGGTCGGCGAAGGACTCGCCCTCGCTGAGGTACTCGGACGTGGAGGATGCCGAGGGTCCCACGATGATGACCGCGCGGGGCTTCGGGGCGGCCGCCTCGACCTCCGTTGCCGGAAGGGAGACGGCCAAGGTGCCGGCGGCGATCCCGGCCACGAAGAGAGCCGCCAAACCGGCGGTGGCGCGCTGACCCCCTCTTCGGGTGTCGGATCGCGATGGCGCACGGCGCAGACGAATGAAGAATGGATCCATCGGGCTCGCTAGCCTCCTCCCGACCGAGCCACGCAAGCATGATCACGGCAAGGTGTGTATGACCGCCGAGCAGGGCAGTGAACCGAGGCGGCAGTGTCCCGCCGGAGGCCGGACGGTGACCCTTGACACCGGACCGACGGGTCGATCCTGGTGTGATTGCTACGGGCTGGGGCCCGCGACGTCCTGCTCGAGCTGTCTTCGGTTGTGATGGACTCTCGGTTCGACGCTGGGGCGTCTGGGCAACAGTATCGGCCAAGACGGCTGCAACGTCTAGCCCCCAGTTTGTCATGCTCCTGAAGTGTCTTGTCATCCGCCCGACCGAGCTCGACGGGCGGCAGCGACGACGACCACAACGCCCTGTTGCGATCCCTGGAAGGCGAGGACGGGTCGGAGGAGTCGGTCGCCTCGAACCGGCAGCGGCTCGATCGCGTCGTCGAAGGAAGCTACTCGATCTTCCTGACCGTGCAACCCTGATCCGCTCGGGTCGGCTCTGCTAGCTCCGTGTCGGACGCACCCGGTCGGGTCCCACGACTCAGCCGGGTGCGTCACCATGCTCACGAAAGCGGCCAGGGAGTGCGACACTTCCGGCCGCCTCGCATGACAGGGAGAAGACGGTGACGGAGCGCCACGCGCAGTCCGAAGAGCCCAAGTCGGTCGCCGAGTACGTGGGCGCCTCGTTCTTCCCGCCTATCGCGGAGTACGCCTTCCTGTCGGACTGCGAGACGACCGCGCTGGTCGCGCCGAGCGGCAACATCGAGTGGCTCTGCCTGCCGCGTATGGACTCGCCCAGCGTGTTCGGCGCGATCCTCGACCGGGACGCCGGCGGTTTTCGCTTCGGTCCCGCTCACATCATGGTCCCGGCCGCCCGCCGATACCTGCCGGGCACCATGGTGGTCGAGACCAGTTGGGGTAACCGGACGGGCTGGGTCATCGTCCGTGACGTGCTCCTCATGGGTCCCTGGGACCATGAGCGCCATCGCGACGGTAACCATCGTCGGGCACCTACCGATTACGACGCTGCGCGCATCCTCCTGCGCACCATCCGCTGCGTGAACGGCGAGATGCAGCTGGTGCTCGACTGTGAACCGGTCTTCGACCACGGCCGACTGCTCGGCGAGTGGGAGTACACCGAGGAGAGCTATCTTCAGGGCGTCTGTCGCGCCACCGGCGTGCCTGTCGAGCTCACCCTCTCGAGCGACATCAACATGGGCTTCGAGGGGCCCCGAGCCATCGCGCGGACGCTCATCAAAGAGGGCGAGACGCGCTTCTGCGCACTCTCCTGGGGGGATGCCAAGCCGCCTCGCAGCTACGAGGATGCATACGAGCGACAGGTCTGGACGGCACACCACTGGCAGCACTGGCTGGCGCGTGGACAGATCCCCGACCACCCCTGGCGGTCCTACCTCGAACGCTCGGCGTTGACGCTCAAGGGCCTGACCTACGCCCCGTCGGGCGCGGTCGTGGCCGCGGCGACGACCTCCCTTCCGGAGACACCCGGCGGTGAGCGGAACTGGGACTACCGCTTCTCGTGGATCCGTGATTCGACCTTCGCGTTGTGGGGCCTCTACACGCTGGGCTATGACTGGGAGGCCAACGACTACCTCTACTTCATCGCCGATGCGGCCGAACAGGACGAGGAGCTTCGCGTCATGTACGCCGTGGACGGTGGACCGGTGCCAGAGGAGCGGATCCTGGAGCACCTGAACGGTTACGAGGGTGCCCAGCCGGTACGCGTGGGCAACGCCGCCTTCGACCAGCGCCAGCATGACGTGTGGGGCGCCGTGCTGGATTCGGTCTACCTCCATACCCGCTCGCGTGATCACCTGGATGAGCGGATCTGGCCGATCCTTGTCCGACAGGTGGAAGCCGCCCTCCGCCACTGGCGGGAGCCTGATCGCGGCGTGTGGGAGGTGCGCGGGGAGCCGAAGCACTTCACCTCCTCCAAGGTCATGTGCTGGGTGGCGGTCGACCGCGGGACCCGATTGGCGATCCTCCGGGGCGACACGGAGTTGGCCGTACGCTGGCAGGCGGCCGCCGACGAGATCCACGCTGACATCTGTGCCAACGGAGTGGACGAGCGTGGGGTCTTCACCCAGCACTACGACACGGACGCCCTGGATGCCTCGCTCCTGCTGGTGCCGCTGGTGCGCTTCCTTCCGCCCGACGATGACCGAGTGCGCCGGACGGTCCAGGCCATCGCCCAAGAACTCACGCGCGACGGCCTCGTCCTGCGCTATCGGGTGGAGGAGACGGACGACGGTCTTTCCGGCGAGGAGGGCACCTTCACCATCTGCTCCTTTTGGCTCGTCTCAGCGCTGGTGGAGATCGGTGAGCTGGATCGCGCCCTGCATCTGTGCGAAAAGTTGCTGGCCCAGGCCAGCCCGCTGGGGCTCTACGGGGAGCAGATCGACCCTGAGAGCGGCCGCCACCTGGGCAACTTCCCCCAGGCCTTCACGCACCTAGCGCTCATCAACGCCGTGATGCACATCATCGGTGAGGATCGGACGGCGGCAGGCGTGGCGCCACTTTCGCCGCGAACCGGCGAGCGGCCCGATGGTGACGCAGCCACTGCGGCCGAAGAGGCTGACCCCGGCGAGACGTGGCGCGGGGGCGTGAGCGAGAACCCCTGATGTCGGTCGTCTCGTGGCGGTAAGCCGCCGCTCCTTCAGACCGGCGCTGCGATGCGCGGCACCTTGGAGGTAGCCAGCTTCTCCTCGAAGCGCTTGGCCGCGGCGTCTAGCTGGTCGAGGTGCTCGGCGAGTCGGGCGCGCGCCTGCTCCGCTTTCGCATCAAGACCGGTCAACTCGAAGATCTTCCAGTGGCGCAGGATCGGCAGCAGGATCTCGTCGCGATGGACCCGCAGGTCGTAGATGCCGGCCTTGGCCATCTGCGTCGCCTTGCGCAGATAGCCCTTGATGCCGGCGCCCGGCATCTGGAAGTCGAGCACCTCGTCGACGATGGCCACGACCGCCGCGGAGGGCTCGAGCTTGATGGCCGCCGACAGGATGTCCCGGTAGAAGACCATATGCAGGTTCTCGTCGGCGGCTATGCGCACCATGATCTTGTCGGCCACCGGGTCGTTGGAGTAGCGGCCGGTGTTGCGATGCGCGATGCGGGTGGCGAGCTCCTGGAAGGCGACGTAGGCCAAGCCGTGGAGGGTGTCCGGTGCATCGTGCTCATAGCCCTGCTGGAGCTGCCACATGCGCCCTCGTTCCAGCATGATCGGGTCTATGTTGCGGGTGACCGTGAGGTAGTCGCGCAGCACGATGGCATGGCGCCCCTCCTCTGCCGTCCAGCGACCCACCCAGTTGATCCAGGCGCCATCGCCCTTGCCGAACATGCCGTGGATGAGCCTGTGGTAGGAGGGCAGGTTGTCCTCGGTCAGCAGACCGATCTCGAAGGCCACTTGAGCGACGCCGGTGAGCCGCGGCTGATCGGGTGTCCAGGGCTCCTTGTCGAAGTCGCGACCCAGCCGATAGGGGATGAAGTCGTGCGGGAACCACTCCTGGGCGACCTTGTCGTGACGGTCGTACAGGCGCGCCGCCTCCGGCTCCAGCTGGATGAGAAGCCCGGGCTCGTCGTAGCTCGCTTCGGTCTTGATGGTCATGGTGGTCATCGTGCGCCTTTGGACCCTTCCCGCCGGCCGAGGGGCGCCCACGTCGGGCGGCCGCTCACGACCCAGCCACGGCCAACTTTACCCGTCTTCGCGGCGGAGAGTCCAAAACGTGTGCGGCCTTGCAGGGGCATTCGCGGCCTCATCGACGGTCGTCGGGTCGCCTCGTCAGCGGCCGCCGGCAGAGAGACCGGGGCGACGCCGACGCTCGGCGCGCAACAAGGCGCTGATCCCTGCCGCACCCAGCGGCTTGCCGAACAGGTAGCCTTGGGCCAGATCGCAGCCGAGGTCGCGCAAGGTGGTGAGCTGCTGCCGGGTCTCCACACCTTCGCCGACGGTCTGCAGTCCCAGGGCCCGTGCAGCACTCACCGAAGCTCGAACGGCATCGTCGGCGGCGGGGGTGCCCAGCGCCGTCACAAGGGCCGGGTCCAGCTTGAGCGCGTCAAGAGGCACGTCACGCAAGCGCTCGGTGAGGTCTGGTCCCCCGGTGCAGTCGTCCAGCGCGATGCGCACGCCCATCTCCCGCATGGTAGCGAGGGTGGTGATCGCGGCGGCTCGGTCCTGCTCGAGGGCAGCTTCGGAGATCTCCAGTGTCAGCGTGGCGGGCGCCAGAGCGTGGTCCTCCAGGATCTGGCGCAACTCGGCGACGAGCCGCTGACGCGCCAGCTCCCTGGGCGACAGGTTGACCGCCATGCTGAGCCCCTCATAGGCTGCGTCGGAAGCCTGCCACGCGCGTGCCTGGGCCACGGCGTGATGGAGCACCCAGCTTCCGATGCGTTCGATGAGCCCGGTCTCTTCCGCCATGGTCAGAAAGACGGACGGCGGGATGACGCCGCGCTTCGTGTGGCGCCACCTCACCAGCGCTTCGACAGAGCGGATGGTCCCGGCCTGGCCCATGGCTCCGGCGATACGTCGCTCGACCTGGAACTCCAGGGCCAGATCGCCAGCGTCCAGCGCCGCCCGTAGCTCGGTCTCCAGACCGTCACGGGTCATCGCTGCAGCATGAGCGGAGATCTACGAGATCGAAGCGGAAACCGACTTGGCACGCCGGGTCGACTGGGTCGGTTCGGCCCGAGGGGTGGGATCCGAGGCCGCCAGCAGCGCCTCGCGAGTCAGGGCGTAAGCCACGTCGTGGCGTCCCTGCGATGCCAGCACCTCGGCCCATTCGCCGAGCGCCTCCTTTAGGCGACTCCGCGGGCCGTGTTCTCGGATCTCGTCCGCCGCACGGCTGTACATTCGGACGGCTGCGTCCGAATCGTCCACAGCCACGTAAGCGCGGGCACTCGTCAGGAGGCTACTGACCGCGGCCCTTCGGTTCTCCGACACCTCTGCGTGGCCCAGAGCCTCTTCGCTTAGACGGAGCGCCTGAGAGGTATCGCCGGTAGCCAAGGCGATCTGTGCTTCCGTATCCGCCACGTGCGCCAGTGCATGCCGGTTGCCGTCCTCCGTGTGGCGGCTGCGGGCATGAGAGGCGAAGCCGGTAGCGCGCTCCACGTTCCCGAGGCGCAGGTAGGCCAGCGCCAGATTGTTCTCAAGGACCGCTGCCTCACGCTCCGCTTCCGCCGCTCGGAAGAGCCCGAGACTCTCCACGCCCGTGCGGATGGCCGCCTCCGTGTCCCCGCTGTCGGTGTAGTTCTGTGCCAGTTGGGATAGGAACGCCGCTCGCCGCCAGTCGTCCAGGTCCGCGGCCATGACCCGGGCTTCTTCCAGATACCCGAGGGCAGCACGGTGATGGTTTTCGGTCGCCTTCAGAGACGACAGCGCGATGAGGACGCGGACGCCGAGGTCCGGGTCGAGGTCGTCACGGACGCGCAGCTTCGCCAGGAGACCGCGCAGCAGGGCGCCCGCCTCCGCCGTGTTCTCCACGAGGTGCTGTCCGTAGGCCAGCCAGTATGTCACCAGCGCCGCATCGCGGTTTCGACCCAAGGTCTCGAAGATCCCCAGCGACTCCGTAGCCGCCGCGATCGCTTCCACACCCCGATCGAGCCGGCAGAGGGCCTCGGCACGACCATGCTGGGCTTCGGCGCGCAGCGACGAATCCAGCGGCTTCATGAGGATGACGTCGAAGGCATCCAGCGCGGCCTGCCAGCGACCGGACGCCAGCAGGATGTCAGCCTCCAGCCTGTCCCTGCGTACCGCAGGATCCCCCAGGAAGTAGCTGGGCGGCAGACCCAGGCGCTGCGAGAAGAAGTTGAGCGCGGCCATGGACGGCTTGGCATGGCCCTTCTCCAAGGCGCTGACATAGGCCTTGGTATAGCGACCCTCCGCGAGGCTCTGCTGGGTCAGCCCGGCATGCTTGCGCGCGGCGAACAGCCGGCCTCCGATGCGTGCGGCCAAGGCACTGTCATCTACCACGACGCGGCGGCGTGTCAACTTCTTCATGGTCTGGAAGTCTACACCCTGTTTACTGGAAGTCGACTTCCCAGCCACGGGGTGGTGCCATCTAGCAACGCTTGCCGCGGGCGTCACCAGGCGAGTGGAGTTGCGTGTGATGACCAGGTCAAATAATACTTGACTTGACAAGGCCAATGGATTAGGATAGCGATGGTGCGGTCATCTTCGCCCCAGCCCTCGAAGGTGCGCGTCGAGAAGGAGTCTTCACATGCGTGTTCATGCTCGTCGCTTGCGAGCTCTGTCGTTCGCCCTCCTCATCACAGCCAGCCTGACCGGCATGTCTGTGGCCACCGTCTCCGCCGATACGGCAGGCGCGCCTTGGCCGATGGCGAAGATGCCCAGGCCGGCCGTCCCGTCGCCCCAGGACACAGCCGGAGCGCCTTGGCCCCGCTGACCTGACGGTCGCGCCGGAGAGCCGCCTCGCTCTTCGGCCGGCCCTGGCTCCATCGGCACGGCAAGCTCACGCTCTCGGATCGATCCAGCGACCACGCCGCTAAGGAGTCACTATCGATGGGTGTCGCGCCCAGAAACGCTTGTAAGCATCGATATAGAGGCCTCGGGACCAAGTCCGGGCACTGGCAGCATGATCGCGCTCGGTGCGTGCCTGGTGGAGGATCCCGAGGTCGGCTTTTACCGTGAGATTCGGCCCCTCCCGGGCATGCCCTGGGACCGCCAGACGGAACGGATCCACCACCTCACCCCTGAACATCTCCAGCAGCACGGCGTCAAGCCCCTCCAGGCCATGGCTGACCTGGCACGGTGGCTGGACGACGCCGCGCCGGGGAGACAGCCGATCTTCGTGGGCTTCAATGCCGCCTTCGACTGGATGTTCGTGGCCGACTACTTCCACCGGTTCCTTGGCCGGAACCCCTTCGGCATCTCCGCGCTCGATCTGAAGGCTCTCTACATGGGACGCCACGGCGTCGAGCGATGGGATGCCACGCGCTACAGCGAGATCGTGCGGACCTATCCGACGCGTCGCCAGATGACGCACCAAGCGCTCGATGACGCGCGTGCCCAGGCCGAGCTGGCGGACGCGCTACTGAAGGCACGCCCGGCCGTCAGCCCTCCGCAGCCGCCACGCCCAGGATGTTGAAGCCGGCATCCACGTAGAGCACCTCGCCCGTGATGGACCCGGCCAGCTCACTGGCCAGGAAGACCGCGGCGCCTCCCACGTCATCGATGCCGATGTTCCGCCGTAGCGGCGCTATGTCGCGGAAACGCCCGTACAGCCCCTTGAAGCCCGCGATACCGGTTGCGGCCAGGGTCCTGACCGGACCCGCACTGATGGCGTTGACGCGCACTCCGCGCGGCCCCAGGTCCGCTGCGAGATATCGGACGGACGCCTCCAGGGCAGCCTTGGCGACGCCCATCACGTTGTAGTTGGCGATGACCTTCTCAGAACCGTAGTAGGTGAGCGTGAGGATGCTGGACCCGGGTGCCATGAAGGGCAGGGCGTGGCGCGCGATGGCCACGAGGGAGTAGGCACTCACGTCGAGCGCCACCGCGAAGCCCTCTCGTGAGGTATCGACGAAGGCCCCTTCCAGG
>JBBSMF010000037.1:0-8410 GCA_038233295.1 Candidatus Limnocylindrales bacterium
GCCCCTGGAACAAGAGCACATCATCGAGGCCTACACGTTCGAGCTGGGCAAGTGCTACGAGGAGAACATCAGGATCCGCCAGCTGCAGAACCTCGCCAACGTGGACGCGCGCCTGTGCGCAGAGGTGGCCAAGGGGCTGGGTGTCGCCGCTCCTGAATCAACGCAGCAGCTCGCTGACGAGGAGCCGAGCCCGGCGCTGTCCCAGATGGGAGGCACCTGGCCTGTCGCGGGACGCGTCGTGGGGATCGTGGCCGCTGAGACCAGCGACCAGGCGGGACTGGCCAGGGCACGGGACATGGTCCTGAAGGCAGGCATGGTGCCACTGATCATCGCGCCCACCGGCGGCAAGCTCCGCGGCGGACTCGTCGTCCAACGGACCTATCTGACCGCGAGGTCCACGGAGTTCGACGCTATCGTCGTCGCAGGCTCCGCCGCTCTGGATGATGAGGCGGCACATCCCGCGGTCGATTCGCGGATCATCCTGATGCTGGCTGAAGCCTTTCGCCATTCGAAGGCGATAGGTGGCTGGGGCGCAGCCGCTGACGCGCTGGCCGCGGCCGGCATCCCGCCGGGCGCCCCTGGCGTCCTGATCGGTGATGGCCCTGCGGTGCTGGACGGCATCGCGCGACTCCTCACCCAGCACCGCGTTTGGGAGCGATTCCCCGTCGGCGGCTAGTCTCGGCTACCCGATGACCGCACGAGCGGCTACTTCGACGTGCGCGCTGCCCCTCGCGGCCGGATGATCCAGAGAGCCCCTGGTCTATGTCGCTGGCGTAGATCAGGTTGGTTCCGGGTCGGTCGCCACGCCCCAGTCCCGAGGCTGCGGCTGGACCCCGGGAACGGTGGTCAGGAACTGAGCGCGGAGTCCAGGTCGTGGCCCGTGATGGCGACGTCCAGGTAGGTGGACGTGCCGGCCGTCTGCAGCTCGCGTGCGGCGGCCATCAGCGCTCCGTAGGCAGCCCTGGCAAGGGCTCCGCCTGTCGAGACACGACGTACGCCCATCGCTTCGAGCTCCGCGACGGTCGGTCCGTCTCGCATCGCCAGGACGTTCACGGGTGGCCCTACCTGCTCGACTAGGCGCGCGATCGCGGCGCCGTCCACCAGCCTCGGCGCGTAGACCACGTCGGCGCCCGCGTCGCGATAGGCGCGCAGCCGCGTGATCGTGTCTTGCAGGTCATCGAGGCCGTAGACGTGATTCTCCGCGCGGGCCGTGAGCACCAGGCCGTGCTTGCGCGCAGCCTCGGCAGCTGCCGCCACGCGCTCCACGGCCACCTCGATGGGGTCGATAGCGCCGCGCCGCGGGTCATAGTCCTCGATGGAACAGCCCGCGGCACCGGCCTGGGCGAGGAGGCCCACGGTCTCGGCCACGCCCGCTGGGTCATCCGCGAAGCAGCGCTCGGCATCGACGTTGAAGGGAAGATCGACCGCGCCCGTGAGCACTTCGACATGGGCCAGCAGCTCATCGCGGGTGACGGTCTGGTCGGCTCGGCCAAGTGTGGCCGCGTGGCCCAAGCTGGTGGTCGCGAGGGCCTGGAAGCCGAGGGAGGCAAGCAACCGCGCCGAGCCGATGTCCCAGGGATTCGGCATGACGAACAGCCCATCCTGGTGCAGCGCTCGAAACCGCTTACGAAGGTCGACGATATCGGGCACGGCTACTCCTCGGCTCGTGGTCGCGGATGATGGGCACCATCATGGCGCGATACATCGCGAAGGTCGAGTGGCGGAGAAGGGACGGCTGGAACAGGAGGTCGAGGTATGGCTGATGCGGCGGGAGTCATCCCCGACGAAGTTCACCCGTCAGGCTTCCCGCCCCAGGGAACAGCACAGCTCCAGAGGTACCCATGTCGATAGTCGCTGCGATCCTCGTCGCCATCGTGGCCATCCTCCACGTCTGGTTCCTCATCCTGGAGATGGTGCTGTGGCGGAAGCCGGTGGGGATGCGGACGTTCGACCTGACGCCGGAGCGTGCCGAGCTGACCGCGACGCTGGCCGCCAACCAGGGCCTGTATAACGGATTCCTAGCGGCAGGCCTGTTCGTGGGGCTCCTGGCGCCCCAGCCGACCGCTTTCCACTTCAAGCTGTTCTTCCTGGTCTGCGTGATCGTCGCCGGGCTGTTCGGAGCAGCCACCGTGTCCCGGCGGATCCTGCTGGTGCAGGCGCTGCCCGCGGCGCTCGCACTGGCGGCGGTGGTGCTTGCGGCTAGCTGACGCGTGGTACGATCGCCACGCCAGAACGCCATTCTGCCAGGAGGAATATGATGCGGACCATCAGCTGCGCGTGCGGCCATGACGTGAGCGCCGAGAACGACGAAGGACTGGTCGGCGAGCTGCGGCAGCACTTGACGGACGATCATCCCGACCTCCAGGTACCCGACGAGGCGCTCCAGGCCCAGGTGGCCTCGGGGGCACGCGACAGCAGCGCCTGAGGTCGTCAGGTTCAGACGGCACCGTCGACCCGGCGGCAGGCCAGCGCGCGGCGGACCTCATCGCGCCGCTCGGCCAATACACGTCGGAGGCCGGGATCAAGGCCCGGCTCGGCCAGCACCGCGTCCGTGCGCTCCAGGGTCGCCGGTTCGATGAAGACTGACGGATACATCAGTCGAGCGATCATGAGTGCCATCTCGATCGTTCGCCTTCGCCAGAGGGCCGACACGGTCTGGAAGTAGCGCTCCACGTACCGCTGACCGAGCTCGAGCTGCTCGTGTTGCCAGAAGCCCCGCGCCGTCGCCGCAGCAAGGTGATTGGAGAGGCTGTCGTCGTCCATCACCGCTGACCAGGCGGCGGCCTTGGCTCCGGCGTCCGGCAGGCTGGCCAGCGCTTCGGTGCCTCGTGCCTTTCCGGCGAACGTCGCGTCGGTCTCCATCTCCTGCACGATCCGAGCGCGCGAGATCCGGCCCAGTACGGCGAGCCGGTTCACGCTCAGCCAGCGAAGGTCGTGGTCCATCGACACACCAGCTGGGATGTCCCTGCCTTCGAGCCAAGCCTTGAGCATGTCCACCTCGGCGCCACTGCTGGCGGCGGCCACGAAGGCCCGCACCGCGGCGAGCTGGATGTCGGGCGCATCCGTTTGCTCCATGGCGATCTGCAGCGACGCCGCTGCGAGGGCGGCGAGACGGCGCGCGCGCGAGGCCGGTGCTCCGAGGTCATCGATGGCCAGTCGAGCCCACATGAGCGTCTGCTCCAGCAGTCCGACGTCGCTTTCGGTCGTCAGGCTCTCCAGCACCAGTCGGAGGAAGTCACCCGCCGGGAGCACGCCGTCGCGGGTCATGTGCCACGTGGCGGACCACGTCAGGGCCCTGGCCATGGGACTGTCCAGCCGGCCGATCCCACCGGCCAGGACGGTTCGCAGTGAGCGCTCGTCGAAGCGGACCTTGACCCAGCTGAGATCGTCCTCGTTGAGCAGGAGCAGGTCAGCCGCCGGGACGCCGGCCAAGCCAGCGACCTCGGTGCGTGCCCCGAGAACATCGAGCTCCAGTCGATCCCGACGCAGGAGGCGCTCCCCCACTCGATCATAAAGGCCGACGGCGATGCGATGCGGTCGAAGGACGGGCAGCTCGGCGGAGGCCGGCCGCAGGACGGAGGCCGTCCGGTCGACGACCACCGCCTCGTAGCGCCCATCAGCCGTCACCTGGACCTCGGCCCGAAGGGTGTCCAGACCTGCCGTCAGCAGCCACGCGGCGGTCCAGTCGTCCAGTCCCTGGGCACCCGCCTCCTTGAGCGCCCGGAGCAGATCGTCCATGGCAACGCTGCCAAGACGATGCTCGGCAAGGTAAGCACGGAGCGCCTCATCGAATCTTTCGACACCCACCCATGCCGCCAGCTGCTTCAGGAGCGAGGCTCCCTTCACATAGGAGATCCCGTCGAAGTCCTGAAGGGCGGCAGCTGAATCGGCGACACGACCTGCCACGGGGTGCGTGGTCGGCGCCTGGTCCTGGTCGTACCCCCACTGCTTGCTCCGGGCACAGAACGTCACCCACGCGCCGTGGAAGCGGGTGGCCTCGATCAGCGCACCGCGCGCGAGGTAGTCCGCGAACGATTCGTTGAGCCACAGGTCATCCCACCAGCGCATCGTTACCAGGTTGCCCACCCACATGTGGGCCAGCTCGTGCGCGATGACGCTGGCCCTCGATTCACGCATCACGTCCGTCACCCGTGAACGGAAGATGTACCGCTCGCCGAACGTCACGCAGCCCACGTTCTCCATCGCTCCCCCGGTGAACTCGGGAGCGAATATCTGGTCGTACTTGGCGAACGGGTAGCGGATCCCGAACAGCCGGTGGTAGTGGTCGAAGGCTCGCCGGGTGAGGTCGAGCACGTCGTTCGCCTCCAGGTACGGTGCCAGCGACCGGCGGCAGTGCACGCCCAGCGGGATGCCGTCGTGCTCTGCCCGCACGGAGTGGAAGGGACCGGCCACCACCGCCATCACGTAAGTCGCGATGGGCTGACTCTTCTCGAACACCCAGGTACCGGGCGACATCTCCCGGCCGGGTGCGTTTCCGAGCACCGTCCAGCCGGCCGGAGCGGTCACGGTGAGCCGAAGTGAAGCCTTGAGGTCGGGCTGATCGAAGCAGGCGAACAGGCGGTGGGCGTCGTACAGGAACGCCTGGCTGTAGATGTACACCTCGCCGTCCGCCGGGTCCTGGAAGCGGTGCAGACCTTCCGAGGTCCTTGAGTAGGCACCCATGGCCGCGATCGTCAGCTCGTTCTTCGTGCGCAGATCCGCCAAAGTCACGCGTTCTCCATCGAAGACCGCCGCGGGATCCAGATCGCAACCGTTCAGCACGATGGACTGGACTCCCGGTGCCAGCAGCTCGATGAAGGTGTCCGCGCCGTCGTCACTGATGAACCGGACGCGCGACACCGTGCCGTACCGGTCGGGCCCGGTGGTCAGGTCGAGATCGACCTCATAGCCACTGACGGTGATGGAGCGAGAGCGCTGAGCGGCTTCCTCTCGTGTGATCCGCCGGGGTCGATCCGGTGGGGAACTCACCGACGCGCTTCAGGCGTCGCCCTTGGCTGAGAAGACGCGCTCCACCGCCTGCGGCTGCTCGAGCACCTCGTCGCGGAACAGGTGAAGCGCCTCCAGGACCGGCCGGTCGCTGATCGCGAACAGGTCGGACGACTCCGTCGCCTCGTGCTCCAGCGTGGACCAGGACGGCACAACGAACATGTCGCCCTGCGACCAGTCGAACCGCTGTCCGTCGATGATGGACATGCCCGCGCCGCGGAAGACGACGTAGACCGAGCTCCCGACCTTTCGGTAGGGCCGGCTGCGGCCGCCCGGAACGAGGCGATGCATCTCGCAGGCCATCGTGGGCAGGGCCGGCCCGCCGTTGACCGGATGCGTGTACTGGATCGTCGCCAGGGGGCCCGACCGCTCGGCGAGCAGCGCATCGAGCGCCGCGTCGGTATCTGCCCAGCGGTACACCAGCAGCGGCGACGCGTGTCCGTTGACCGCCGGGTCCACGCCCATCGGTACCACCGACCGGCCGCCCCAGATCCGCTCGGAGATCCCGTGACCGAGCACGGGCTGGAGCTCGTCCGGCTCGTACGGCTCGAAGAAGATCGCGTCGAGGGCGTTGACCGTGGGCAGGTCCAGGCCGTCGAACCAGATCATCGGGCGGTCGGTCGAGTTGTTGTGATCGTGCCAGCACCAACTGGGGGTCAGGATCAGATCGCCGGCACGCATGTCGCAGGCGTCCCCGTTGACCGTGGTCCAGACGCCCTCTCCCTCCATCACGAAGCGGACCGCGGCCGGCGTGTGGCGATGACCAGGGGCCGACTCGCGCGGGCCTAGGTACTGCACCGCACCCCACAGCGTGGAAGATGCGAACGGGGCGCCGTCCAGGCCCGGATTCGCCAGGGACAGCACGCGGCGGTCGCCGCCACGCTCGATGGTGACCAGCTCGCCGGCCGTCTCCGCCAGGCGGCGCAGTGTCGCCCATCGCCAAAGATAGGGGATGGTCCGCGGCACCGGCGCGGAGCGCATGAGCTCACCGGAGACCTGCCAGAGCGGCACGAGGTCATTGGCTTCCACGTCGGCGTAGAACCGCTCAAGGCTCTCCTCGAGCGCTGGGGTCAGGGTCTCGGCAGTCATAGGAAACGCCTCATAGCGGAATTGCTTTCCATTCTACAGAACCGTCACGTCCCCCTCAAGCACGCCCTTACGCCCTCCTTCTGACAGAATGGCATTCTGCTGGAGGTCGTAGCCGTCGGATGGAGGCCGTGAAGACGCCCCGAGAGGTCGCTGAGTCCTACTGGGCCGCCGAGTGTCGGCGCGACCTGGAGGCCGTGCTGGACCACTACCACGACGACGCGGTCGTCCACCCTCCGTCGGGTCCGCCGTTCGTGGGACGAGCCGGTATCGCCGACTTCTACCGGGACGAGATCCGGGACTATCCCGGGCTGGAGGTGCAGATCGTCCACGAGGTTCGCGACGGCGACGAGTCGGCCTTGGAGTGGGAGGCCGTGCTGGTCGATCACGAGGGCGTACGACATCCGTTCCGCGGGGTCAACATCGTGCGGGTGCGCGATGGCCGATTCGAGTGGGTGCGGGCGTATTTCGACCCGCACGCAGTCGGCTGAGGGACGCGGCCACGGACCGCTACGCACGCTCCCGGTCGCAGCACCAGCGCGCCGCGCGTTCGCTGGCGGGCGGGGTCGCCACTGCGTTCCGCGCCCCGCAGCTCCCGGTACCGATCAGCTTCGCGCGCGGCGACGGCTCACGACTCTGGGACGTGGACGGCAACGAGTACGTCGACCTGGCGCTGGCTTTCGGTCCGATGCTCCTGGGTCACTCGCCGGCACCGGTGACCGAAGCGGTGCGGCGGCAGCTCGAGCTGGGGATCGGCTACGGCGCCAGCCACGCGCTGGAGGCTGAGCTGGCCGAGACGATCTGCCGCCTGGTGCCGTGCGCCGAGCGCTGCATCTTCTCCAGCACCGGCAGCGAGGCGGTGCACGCTGCCCTGCGGATCGCTCGCGCCGCGACCGGCCGTAACCGGGTCATCAAGTTCCAGGGCCACTTCCATGGCTGGCTCGATCCGCTGTCCGTGGGCGTGCCCGGGCGGCCCGGCCGGAGCCCCGCCAGCGCGGGTCAGGACCCCGGTGCCTCGCTCGCCGTGACTGTCTGTCCCTGGAACGACCTGGGCGCTCTGGCGGCCGAGCTTCGCGATGACGTGGCGGCAGTGATCATGGAGCCGCTGGCGGTGAACGGCGGCTGCCTGTTCCCTGCCCCCGGCTACCTCGAGGACGTCCGGCGGCTTACCACTCGGGCCGGGGCCGTGCTGGTCTTCGACGAGGTCATCACGGGGTTCCGGCTGGCACCCGGCGGTGCCCAGGAGCGCTTCGGCGTGACGCCGGACCTGGTGATCCTGGCCAAGGCCCTGGGATCCGGCTTCCCCATCAGCGCGGTGGCCGGTCGCGCCGACCTCATGGAGGAGGTGGCCACTGGCCGCATGCGCCACGCGGGAACGCTCAACGCCAACCCGGTCTCAGCTGCCGCCTCGCTCGCGACGCTCACCGAGCTGGAGCGGGACGCCGCTCGCATCTACCCGCATCTCGAGGCCATGGGCGACGCGCTGGCGACGATCCTCCGCGAGGAGTGCTCTGCGGCCGGCTTGCCCTTGGTGGTCAACCAGCTGGGTGGCATGGGCTACGCCTTCTGGAGCGAGGAGGCCGTGGATGATCATCCGGCCACGCTGCGCACGGACACGGAGGCCTATCGCCGTTTCGCCGCGGCTCTCCTGGATGAGGGCGTGCACGTCATCTCGCGTGGTCTGCTGTACGTGTCGGCGGCCCACACGGAGGCGGACCTGGACGAGACTCGGCAGGCGGTCCACTGCGCCGCGGCACGAGTCAGCGCGGGCCTCGATCAGGGCGCCCCGGCCTGCCTGACAGCCTGATGAGACTGAAGGGCAAGGTGGCCGTCGTCACGGGCGCGGGACGCGGCATCGGGGCAGCCATCGCGGGGCGCTTCGCCGTTGAGGGCGCCAGCGTGATCTGCGCGGACATCGATGGCGGATCTGCCCGCCGGACCGAAGCGGTGATCCTGGCCGCGGGCGGGACGGCGCGAGCCGTCGAGGCGGACGTCTCGACCGTGAAGGGCAACCGGGACATGATCGATGCGGCCTCGGCTCTCGGGGGGCTCGACATATTCCACGCCAACGCCGCCATCCAGGTCATGGGCCGCCTGGAGGACACCAGCGAGGCCGACTGGGACGCCCTCCACGCGGCGAACCTGCGGGGCGTGTACCTCGGCATCCGGGAGGCTCTGCCGCACCTGCGGGCGCGCGGCGGCGGGTCGATCATCATCACGGCCTCGCTGCTGGGGATCGTGGGCGATGCCGACATGCCGGCCTACGGCGCGATGAAGGGCGGCCTCCGTGCGTTGTGCCGCTCCCTGGCCGCGGCGC
>JBBSMF010000038.1:0-8302 GCA_038233295.1 Candidatus Limnocylindrales bacterium
CATCTACGGCACGGCCGGTCCATATGAGGATGCCGTCAACGGGTTGCCCATCTTCGAGGAGAACCCGCCCGAGACCTTCAAGGGCATCGACATCATGCGCACCGTGCGCAGCTTCGACCCCTGTCTGCCGTGTGGGGTGCATATGTACCTGGGCAACGGCAAGGTTCTCGAAAAGCACCATTCACCGACCATGCTCAACGAGATCTGAGCGCCACGGGATGGCTCAGGCTCGTATCGGCGTCCACGAAGATCCCGCACTGACCGCCGAGCCGGACCTGCGGTCGGTCAGCGACCAGATCGAGCACCACCTCCAGCAGCTTGCCGGCCACGCCGACCGCCGGGTCGTCGAGCGGACCGAGGAGCTGGTCGGGTTGCTCATGCGCTTCTACGGCGCCGGGTTGACGCGCGTCCTGGAGATCGTCACGGACGATGGCGGGCGTGAACCGGAGTTGCTCGGCCGGCTGGGCGACGATGAGCTGGTCGCCAGCCTTCTCATCCTGCACGGCATCCACCCGCTCGACGTGGAGACGCGCGTCGAGCGGGCGATCGATCGGGTCCGGCCCTACCTCGGCTCGCACGGTGGGGACGTGGAGCTCCTGGGTGTGGACGGGGACGTAGCCCGGCTGCGGATGCAGGGCACGTGCTCCACGTGTCCGGCTTCGCAGGTCACGCTCGACCTGGCTCTCGAGAAGGCGATCCTCGAGGCCGCACCGGAGCTGAGCCGCGTGGTCGCGGAAAGCCCTGACGGCCCGGCCACGCCGCTGGAGCCCGTACCCGCCATGCCGCTCATCCAGCTCCAGCCGCTCGGAGCGCGGGACGCACCGGCCGGGATGCCGGTTGGCAGCGCACTAGCGAGTGGCGGGGCACACCAGAACGGTGAGCGTTCGGCCCTGCCGTCCGGTCCCGGTGAGTGGCTCGAGGTTCCTGGTGGCTTTGCATCTGCCGCCGTCACGATGGCGGGGCTGGAGCTGGGCGGTACGGCCGTTCTGGTGTGTCACTCCGACGGGCAGCTCTACGCGTACCGCGATGCGTGTCCTTCTTGCGGCTCAGCCCTCCAGGCGGGCCGCCTCGACGACCGAGTGTTGAGCTGTCCGCAGTGCAGCCATCGATTCGACGTACGGCTGGCCGGGCGTTCACTGGAGGACAGCGCCCTACATCTCGACCCGTTGCCGCTCATCGCGGCGGCGGACTCGATCCGCATCGCCGTTCCGACGGCCCGAGCCTGACGCGCAGCGTTGAACATGCGGCGATTCCTGGAGCCGCCCACAGAGACGGCTCGCGAGGCGGATCCGCCGCTCCTTCGGCGCTTCCTCCAGCCGCGGCCCAAGGCAGCGCCCGGCGAGCGGTGCGAGTTCTGCACCGAGGATATCGGGCACGAGCATGCGCACGTCGTCAATATCGAGACGCGGGCGCTGATGTGTTCCTGCCGTGGCTGCTTCCTGCTCTTCAGCCACGACGGCGCGGCCGGCGGCAAGTATCGAGCAGTGCCCGAGCGCTCTCTGTACGATCCCGACTTCGTCCTGACCGGTGCTCAGTGGGATACCCTGCAGATCCCCGTCGGCATGGCTTTCCTGTTCCACAACTCCACCCTGGGACGCGCGGCGGCCTTCTACCCCAGTCCCGCCGGCGCCACCGAGTCGCTGCTGCCTCTCGAGGTCTGGGATGAGATCCGAGAAGCCAATCCGAGCCTGGGCAGCATGTCCTCCGACGTCGAGGCACTGCTGGTCCGCCGTTCGAGGACGGAGAGCGAGTACTACATCGTGCCCATCGATCGATGTTACGAGCTGGTCGGGCTCATCCGACAGTGGTGGAAGGGCTTCGACGGCGGCGAGGAAGCCCATCGCGAGATCGATGGGTTCTTCACGCGGCTGCGCGAAGAGAGCGATCGGCCGCGCGCCGCGGCCAGGGCGTGAGGGCCCGGTGAGCGACCTGACCTTCGCCGTCTTGGACGCGCGAGCTGAGCCCTATGCCGCGGCCCCCACGCTGATGCTCCGCCTGGCCATCTCCGAGCGCAGCGGCGAGCCTATCCAGGCCATAGCGCTCCGCACGCAGATCATGATCGAGCCGCGTCGCCGCCACTACACGGGAGCAGAGGAGGAGCGTCTCCTGGAGCTATTCGGGGCGCCAGAGCGCTGGGGCGACACGCTCCAGACGCTGCTCTGGACGCATTCGTCGCTCATCGTCCCCGCCTTCCGCGAGCGTACCGAGGTGGACCTGCCCATCGCCTGCACCTACGACTTCGAGGTGGCCTCCTCCAAGTTCTTCCATGCTCTGGAAGATGGGGAGATCCCCTTGCTGCTCCTCTTCAGCGGCACGGTGTTCGCGCAGGGTCCCGGTGGGCTACGCGTCGATCAGGTGCCCTGGCACGAGGAGGCGTCGTACCGCCTTCCGGTGCGCGTGTGGCGCGACCTGATGGATCAGTACTTTCCGGGCAGCGCCTGGATCCGCGTGCGCAATGAGACCTTCGATGCTCTGCACGCCTTCCGCGGCCGTAATGCGCTGCCCGGCTGGGATCAGACCATCGAGGAGCTGCTCCAGCGCGCGGGCGAGAGGAAGCTAGCATGAGCGTCGGGGAGGCTGGCGCGAGTCTGGACCGGCAGGGTGGCCCGAGCTTCGACGTGGCCGAGCGGATCGCCGACGCGGTCCTCTACGAGGGCTACCTGCTCTATCCCTACCGTGCCTCGTCGGCCAAGAACCAGGTCCGCTGGCAGTTCGGCGTGGTCGCGCCCCGGGATCACATCGAGGCTGGCGGCTCCGAGACCTGGCAGATGCAGACCGAGTGCCTCGTGGAGCCCGGCGGTCCGCGCGGAGCGGGCGCTCCCCATGGCTCTGCCGACGACTTGACCCTCCGTGTGCGCGTGCGCTTCCTGCACCTCCAAGGGCGGACGGTAGAGACGGCTCTCGACTCGAACGGCGATCGCTTCGCTCCGGCGGACTCGCTGGCGGTGAACGGCGAAGAGGTGCGACCGTGGGACGAAGCGGTGGAAGAGCGGATCGATCTGCCCCCGCTGGCACTGCGAACCATCGTGGGCGCGCCGTCGTCCTTCCCGCTGGAGGTGGCCAGCGGCCGCGACATCGAGATGGTGCGAGACGGCGAGGGAGCCGTGGCCGGTCGGATCATCCGTACGCGCTGGCCGATCGCCGGAGTAGTGCACGTGACGGCTGAGGAGTTCGACGGCTTTCTCCGCGTGCGCATCCGGATCGAGAACGTGAGTCTCCTAAGCCCCGCGGAGGCACCCGTCCGTGACGCCGCGCTCCGGCACTGCCTGCTCAGCGCGCACACGTTGCTGGCAATCAGTGGCGGTCGGCTCGTCTCCCTGCTGGACACTCCCGCGGAGGCGAGCCGAGCAGCCGCCACGCTGGAGAATCGTCACACGTGGCCGGTCCTGGTGGGCGAGCCCGATAGCCGTGACGTCATGCTCTCCTCACCCATCATCCTCTACGACCATCCGCAGATCGCGCCCGAGAGCCCGGGGGACCTGTTCGATTCCACGGAGATAGATGAGATCCTGACCCTGCGGATCCTGACCCTGACCGACGAGGAGAAGCGCGAAGCGCGCGCCACGGACGAGCGAGCACGGCGGATCCTGGACCGTAGCGAGACCATCCCGGCGGAGGTCTTCGAACGCCTGCATGGGGCCATCCGCTCCCTCGGTCCGTCTCGCGACGTCGCCTCTTCTGACGCAGGGACCGCCGCCGGGCAGGGCCCGGCACCCACGACCATGTTCGCACCGGCGCCGTTTGCGCTCGAAGCGGATCCTTTTACCCCGGCAAGCGATCCCTTTGCGCTCGAAACGGCTCCCGACGCACCCTTCTGGGAACCCGAGGCACGCGTCGCGCCGGACGTCGCCAGCGTGATGATCGCGGGCTGCGCAGTGGCCAAGGGATCGCGCGTGGTCCTGCGGCCCGGACCGCGGGGCGACTCGATGGACATGTTCCTGCGCGGGAAGGAAGCACGCGTGGAGGCCGTCTTCGAGAGCGTGGACGATGAGATCTTCGTCGCGGTCACGGTCGGCGACGATCCGGCGAGCGACCTCCATAGCTGGTATGGGCGGTACTTCTACTTCCGTCCCACAGAGCTCGAACCGCTCGATGTCGCCGTGAGTGGCGAGCGATGAGGCCGCACGTGCTCATCGCGGGCGTGGGCAACATCTTTCTGGGGGACGACGGCTTCGGCGTGGAGGTGGCCTCGCAGCTGGCGCGCGAGTCGCTGCCGGAGTGGGTCAAGGCCGCGGATTTCGGCATCCGGGGTATCCACCTCGCCTACGAGCTGCTGGAGGGCTACGAGACGCTCATCCTGGTGGACGCCCTGCCACGCGGAGAGGAGCCGGGCACCGTGTCCCTCGTGGAGCGGCTGTCGGATCAGGCGACGGGCCTCCAGCCGGATGCGCACAGCATGGACCCGCGCACGGTCTTCGCCTACCTCGAGTCGATGGACGGTCCCGTGCCGCGGACGCTCATCGTGGGCTGCGAGCCATTGCGCACGGATGAGGAGATCGGTCTCAGCGAGCCGGTCCAGCGCGCCGTGCCGGAAGCGGTACGACTCATCCATGGTCTGCTCTCGGATGAAGCCACGGCGACGCGGAGGGGCACCGTGCCCGTCGCGGTCGCCAGCAGCGAAGGAGGAACGTGATGTTCGGACGGATCGCCATCGTGGGCTGGGGTCTGGTTTTCGGTGTGGCGGTGTCCGTGGGACTGGCCCTGCTCATCCCGTCATTGCCGGACCTGTCACGCTACATGAGGATGCGCCAGATGTGAGGTTCGTCCGCAGAGGGCGGCGCCTGCGGATGGCCGGCACCCCGCCGGCCTTCGCGTCCATCTGGCACACAAGGGGGAATCGATGCACGAAGTAGGACTGGCCGAGGATCTGGTGGCGGCGGCGCTGCGCCGCTCAGCGGGCCGGCGCGTAGTGCGCGCAAAGGTGCACGTCGGCACGCGGCACCGCGTGGATCAGGAGTCCATGGAGCAGGCCTTCGCGATGGTCTCCCAGGGCACGGACCTGGAGGGTGCCGCCCTGGACATGGTCGTGGTGCCTGCGACCAGCACCTGTCGTGCCTGCGGCGCCAGCATCCAGGCGCCTGACCTGGTGATGTCCTGCAGCGCCTGCGGTGGGCTGGATCTGACTCTCTCGGGTGGCGACGAATTGATGCTCGAGTCCATCGAGCTCGCGCCGTCGTCCGAAAGCCTGGCGAGCTGAGGCCGCGGTATGTGCCTCGGTATCCCAGGACAGGTCATCGCAGTCGATCCGGACCGACCGGAGGTGGCATCGGTCGACCTCGCTGGCAAGGCGCGGGACATCGGCTTGGGCCTGCTCGACGGCGCTCCGCCGGAGCCGGGTGACTGGATCATGGTGCACATGGGCTTCGCGCTCGCGCGCATGACCGAGGCGGAAGCCCGCGACGGGCTCGAGGTCCTCACCGCCCTGGGCCAGGGCTACGATGATGACGGCTTCGGTGGCGAGTCCTTGGAGGCGACCGGCGAGGCCGATGACCTTTGGGCGCAAGCCATGGCGGCGGACGAGGTCTCATCGGGTCCCGCCAGAGGAGGGCAAGCATGAATCCCAGCGTCTCACCGGGCGCGGCCGTTGACAGCCAGGCGCCCGATGTCGGAGGACGGATCTCGGAGGCCGAGGCGGCTTCCCAAGCGGCGCTCGGTACGGCTGAGAGTCCCGCCCCGGAGCGGCTGCCGGATCAAGCCACGCCGGGTCCCATCCTCTTCGCGCGTTTCGCTTATCCGCCCAACTCGCTGGGCTATTGCGGGCCGAACGACAGCAAGGCGCTGCTCCAGTACGGGGCGGCCGGCTATGTCGACGGCGGACTGGCGCAGCTGGCACGCGGCTTCTCGGGCGCCTGGCCGTACCTCGAGCTGATCGCCGGCGCCAGCGGCATCGGCGATCCGCTCGATCGGCGTGTCGTGGAGGCATATTGGTTGGGCAACCCGCTCCTCGAGCGCATCGATATGGCGCTCTTCGGCAACTCGCTGCTGGAACGCTTCCGGCGAAGGGCGGGCAGCTCGTGGGGGCATCTGGCAGAGGCCATCCCGGTGGGAGCGGTGCCCCACCACAGCTTCCACGTCTTCGGCATCTACCCCTGGGTGGGGTTGCTGGGTGGGGACCGAGTGGAGACTCCGCTGCACGTGCTCGACCGGTGCCGTATCCGCTGGGGACAGATCGTGTCGGTCGACGGGGACCGGGCGGTCGTCCTTTCGAGGCCCCTGACCTGGGACGGGCGCCAAGTCGGACTGGGCGATGTCCGCCCGGAGGATGTGAATTGTGCCCTGGATAGGACGGCGCTGGCCGACGACTTCCGGCCGGGCGACTGGGTGGCGCTCCATTGGGACTGGGTCTGCGACCGATTGAGCCGCCGGCAGCTGGCCAATCTGCGGCGCTACACGCTCCATCAACTCGACATCACCAACCGCCGCGTGGCGCACCCCGGACCCGCGGCCGCGCTGGCCTGAGCCCGATCGCTGACGCCGCGAAGCACCTCGACCAGGAAGGAGGCTCAGCCCGATACATTCCCGCCGCTTCGCAAGCGTGGAAGCCGGATCCGGTCGTCCCGACCGTTCCGATGACTTCCGCTTCGCACCTGGAGGAGCGCAACAGACATGACGACCCGACTCCGACCGACCGTGGCGCGCAACTTGTCGCGACATCATGCAGTGACGATGTTGCTCGCTGGCAGCATCGTGGTGGCCGCCTGTAGCGCGGCACCGCCGGGGGGTGCAGCCAGTTCAGCGCCACCGGCCGGTCCCAGCGGCGGGGCGGCGGGCGTGGTACGCCTCTATACCTCGGTCACACAGGAAACCGTGGACGCCGTGACCACGGCCTTCGCCGCGGCCCATCCGGACATCCCGATCGAGGTGTTCCGCGCTCCGACCGGTGAGCTGAACGCCCGCGTCGCCGCTGAGCGGCGCGAGGGTCGTATCCGTGGCGACGTGCTCTGGCTGACCGACCCACTGTCGATGCAGCAGTACGCGGCCGATGACCTGCTCCGGACCTGGTCGCCGCCGGCCGCCGAGGCCATCGACCCGGCCTACCGCTCGGACGCTTACTGGGGTGCTCGACTGCTCAACATGGTCATCGTGGCGGGCGCCGATGTCGAGCCGGCCCCGACCGACTGGGCCGACCTGGCCGACCCTGCCTACAGCGGGGCCGTGGCCGTGCCCGACCCGGGCTTCGCTGGCTCAGCCTTCGGGGCGTTGGGCTACTTCGCCCTCGAAGACGCCTACGGTCCCAGCCACCTGCAAGCTCTGGCTGACAACGGGACCGTCCAGGTGCAGTCGCCCGATGATGTGGTGACCGGCGTCGCGGAGGGGCGCTACAAGGTGGGGATGACCCTCGACTACTCCGTTCGCCAGGCCATCGAGCGAGGCTCGCCGGTGCGCATGATCTGGCCGGAGTCGGGTGCCATCGCCATGTACAGCCCGATCGCGGTGTTCGACTCCAGCCAGGCCGTCGAGGGCGCCGAGACCTTCGTCGACTTCGTGCTCGGGGTCGAGGGCCAGCAGGCCATCGCGGACACGGGCTGGCAGCCGGTCCACCCCGATGTCGAGGGTCCGTCAGCGGAGGGTCCTCAGGTCACGCCCGACTGGGACGCCGCCTTCGAGCGGCGTGAGGAGCTGCTCGAGGAGTATCAAGCCATCTTCGGTGGCTGAGGGACCGCGCCCAGCTCTGGCGCGGTCATGGTCGCCGTCCCTAGCGTTGCGGGCGGCGGGCTGGTCGGTCGTGGTCGTCGCCGTCATCGGCTTGGCGGGCGTGCCGCTGGCCGCGCTACTGGGAGTGGCCTCGGAGGACGGCTGGCGAGCGGTCCTGAACAGCGTCGACGGGCGCGCTGTACAGGCACTCACGAACACCCTGCTGGTGGCCTTGTCGGTCAGCGCCGCTGCCGTGCTGGGCGGGACGGCCGCCGCACTGGTCACGGAGCGATGGGCCACGGCCGGCCGTCGCTGGTTGCGGCTGGGCATCCTCCTGCCCTTCCTCACGCCGCCGTTCGTGGCCGCCGTCGGTTGGGTCCGCGCCTACGGACCGTCGGGCCTGACCGACGATGCTTTGGGGCTCGGCTGGGCAGGCCTCTTCGGTCCGGCGGGCATCGTGGTCGTGCTGGCGATCCACGCGCTGCCGCTGGCATACATCGTCGTGGCGGCCGGCCTGGCTACGCGTGCGGAGCCGGATCTGGAGCGCGCAGGGCGCGTCAGCGGCGGATCCGGGGCACGGGTCCTGTGGTCGATCACCCTGCCGCTGCTCAGGCCGGCGCTCATCGCCGGCGCGGTGCTCGTCTTCGTGACGTCCGTGAACGCCTTC
>JBBSMF010000039.1:0-8288 GCA_038233295.1 Candidatus Limnocylindrales bacterium
AGGTGCATCGCCGCTGCCTTGGGGCGCTACTGCCGGGGCCGCACAGCCAAGCCATCCGGCTTAGCCACCCGTCATCTGCCATGCAGTCGTCAGCGCTGCGCGACCAAGAGGTCGCGGGCGATGATCAGGCGCTGGATCTGCTGGGTGCCCTCGTACAGCTGGGTGATCTTGGCGTCGCGCATCATGCGCTCGACGGGGTACTCCGTGATGTAGCCGTAGCCGCCCATCACCTGCACCGCGTCCGTGGTCACGGCCATGGCCGTGTCGCCGGCGAAGAGCTTGCACATGGCCGCCCAGCGTGCCGCGCTCGGCGAGCCCGCGTCGATCTCCTGGCAGGCCGTGTACAGCAGCTGACGGGCTGCTTCCGTCTGCGTGGCCATGTCGGCCAACATGGCACCGACCATCTGGAGCTCCCCGATGGGCCGGCCGAACTGCTCGCGCTCAGCGGCGTACTTCGTGGCCACGTCCAGCGCACCCTGCGCGATGCCGACCGCCTGGGCGGCGATGCCCGGACGGCTGCGCTCGAAGGTGCGCATGGCGATCGACCAGCCTTCCCCCGGCTCGCCGACCCGGTTCGCGTCGGGCACTCGGACCCCGTCGAAGGCGAGTTCCGCCGTGGGTGAGCCACGGATGCCCATCTTGTGCTCCAGCCGGGAGGTCGAGAAGCCGGTCATGTCCTTCTCGACATAGAAGCAGGTCAGGTGGCGATGGGCCTTGATGGCCGCCGGGTCCGGGTCGGTCATGGCGAAGATGGCCACGAGGCCGGCCACGTTACCGTGGCTGATGAAGCGCTTGGAGCCGTCCAGCCGCCAGCCCGCGGTATCGCCTTCGCCTTCACGGACGGCGCGCGTCTTGACCTTGGAAGCATCCGAGCCTGCGCCCGATTCGGTCAGGGCGAAGGCCGCCAGCATCGAGCCCTTGGCCAGCTCCGGTACCCAGCGCTGCTTCTGCTCGTCCGATCCGGCGAGCAGCAGGGGCAGGCCGCCCAGCTCCTGCACGGCGAGGATCAGCCCGCTCGTGGCACAGACGCGGCTGAGCTCCTCCACCGCCACGCAGAGTGTGAGCAGATCGCCGCCCAAGCCGCCGTATTGGTCGGGGAACGGCAGCGCCAGGACGTCGTGCGCGGCCAGCAGCTCGACCACGTCCCAAGGGAACTCGGCCGAGGAGTCGATCTCCGCGGCGCGCGGCGCGATGCGCTCATCGGCCAGCTCGCGGACCACGTCCCGTAGAGCGCGCTGATCCTCGCTGAGGCGGACGCTCAAGAGACAGGCAGACTCTGCGCGACGCGAGCAACCTCGAGATCGGAGTAGATCAGGGTGTGGACGGCTTTGATCACGGTCCCGATGATAGGGCTCATGCCGAGACCGCTTCTGGCCGCGCGTCTGCGCTCACGCCGCGTTGCCTACGAGAAGTGGCAGGACCGGCCGATCACCGCCCTTCGGGATCAGATAGCCGAGTGGCCACTCGATGAGTACGCCAGCGTCGTTCCCGCCCCGTCGAGCGCACCGTGGGATCCGGACGCTGCCTTCGAGCGTGTCCGACACCGGATCCTGGGGCTGCGACTCTTTCCGCCGCAGAGCATCGTCCTTCACGCCGATACGCCCGATGGCAGAGCCGCTCTCGATGCCACCATCGTCCAGCACTTCTTCTTCGGGCCCATTGCGCTCGAGAGCGCCGTCCGCGTCGTAGGACTCGACGACGCGTCTGACACCGGCTCGCGCCGTGTCTCGGTCACATGGGCGACGCTGCGGGGACACCCGGAACGCGGCATCGAGACCTTCTCGGCAAGTCTGCGCCCCGACGGCGTGATCAACGTTGCCATCCACGCTCGATCCCGGCCGGGGGGCATCGTGGTCCGGCTGGGATCGCCGCTTGCCCGGCGACTCCAGATACGGATCTCCCGGGAGTCACTGAAACTTCTCGCTGCGGCGGCCGCTGGCGACGGCATGGACCGCCTGTGAGGTTTGCCGCCTTCACTGGCTATCGGGACGGTGACCTGCAACTATGGCTCAGCCCGTCGACTCGCGACCGCTTCGCCTATCTCGTACTCGACGGAAGAGTCGAGGCGTGGTCCAGAGCGGACCCGATGACGGCCGGCGGCGGCTGAGTCAGGGCTGGATGACCGGCAGATCCCGCCCGTTCGAGCCTCTCGCGGGCAGGGAGGCCGCCAGCACTTCTGAGATGTCCTGCGCTCTGACGCCCTCGCCGCGGCCGCCGGGAGCGTCGGCCAGCCCGTCGCGCAGCATGACCAGGCAGAAGGGGCAGGCGGTCGCCACGCCATCAGCGCCGGTCTCCAGCGCCTGGCGCGTGCGCTCGGCGTTGATGCGCGTGCCGCGATCCTCCTCCATCCACATGCGGCCGCCGCCGGCGCCGCAGCAGAAGGTGCCCTTGCCGCTCTTCTCCATCTCGCGCAGCTCCAGCCCAGGTACCGCGCCGAGGACCGCGCGCGGATCGGCCACCACGGAGTTGTAGCGCGAGAGATAGCAGGAGTCGTGATATGTCAGCGATCGGCTTCCCACCCCCTGATCAGCCTTCAAACGCCCATCCTCTACCAGCCGTGCCAGATACGTGGAGTGATGGACCACCTGATAGTGGCCGCCCAGTTGGCCGTACTCATTGCCCAGCGTGTTGAAGCAGTGCGGGCAGGCGGTGACGATGGTCTTGGGCTTGTACCGGCCAAGCGTCTCGATATTGCCCGTGGCCAGCATCTGGAAGACGTACTCGTTGCCCATGCGGCGCGCCGGGTCGCCCGTGCAGCTCTCCTCCTGGCCGAGCACCGCGTACGACACTCCGGCCGCGTCCAGGCAGGTCACGAAGGCGCGCGCCACACGCTTGTTGCGATCGTCGAAGGCGGCCGCGCAGCCGACCCAGTAGAGGCACTCCAGCTCGCTGACGGCCTCCGGGCCGGCCTCGGCCACCTGCGCTGCGGTCGGTACCTCGAAGGGCAGGCCCTTGGTCCAATCGAGGCGCGCCGTGGCAGGTTGCCCCCAGGGATTGCCGTAGCGCTCCATGGCGGTCATCGCGCCCGTCAGCTCCGACGGAAAGCGGCTCTCCTCCAGCACCAGATTGCGGCGCAGGCCCACGATCTTGTCGACGTGCTCGATGAGCACCGGGCAGGCCTCCACGCAGGCACCACAGGTGACGCAGTCCCAGACTGCGTCGTAGGGGATGGCCTCATCCACGATGGCCTTGGCGAGTCCATCGCCTTCAGCGTGGCCGGGCGCCGAGGCGGGCTTGATGAAGGGGATCAGCGGCATGCCCTTCTCCGCATCGACGGTCATCTCGCGCAGGCCCATGATCATCGTCTTGGGGTTGAGCGGCTTGCCCGTGGCCCAGGCCGGGCAGGCGTCCTGACATCGACCGCACTCGGTGCAGGTGAAGCCGTCCAGCAGGTCCTTCCAATGGAGGTCGTCGATGGTCTTGACCCCGAAGCGGGCCGTCTCAGCCTCCAGGTCCATGGCCGGCAACTCGCCGCGTGGCTGGACCTTGCGGAACAGGGCGTTGAAGATGGCCGTGACGATGTGCAGGTGCTTGGAGCGCGGCAGGTAGACCAGGAAGAAGGACACGATGGCCACGCTGCCCCAGAAGGAGAAGACGTAGCCGGCCTCCATGACCCATGCCGGGACCACGGACGCCAGGGCCATCCCGAGCGGGTTGGCGACCACGGACCAGGCCGCGTCGGGGTCGCCGAAGCGCCCGATCCGGAAGGACTCAGCGAGGAGCTCGAAGGCGACCACGCCGGCGATGAGCAGAAGGATGGTCAGGCCGTCGCGAGACAGGGTCAGGCGACGCGGCCGCACGACCACACGGCGGAAAAGGGCATAGCCGACTGCCGCCAGCACCGTCACACCCAGCAGATTCTGCACCGGCTGGAGCAGCCGCCAAAGCCAGCCATCGAAGGGCCAGGCCAGAACGGCGTGGACCAGGCCGAAGGTGACGCGGTCGGCCGTGCCGATGGTCAGCACCACGAAGCCCCAGAAGATCGCCGCGTGCATCAGCCCCGGCCCCAGGTCCCGGAACATGCGCACCTGGGCGAGGGAGTACACGAACATGGCGCGCAAACGCGACTCCGGCTGGTCGGTCACCACGACCGACTGGGCCGTGGCGAAGATCCGCAAGTGCCGTGCCATCTGGAGGAGGAACATGACGCTGGCCGCGGCGAATAGCAGCGGCGCGAGCGGGTAGAGCGGGATCTGCTCCAGGAACGTCACGGAGCGTGCTCCGTATGGCCGCCCAGGGTCTCCAGGGCATGCGCCAGCAAGGGCACCAGGGCTTCCAGCGACTCGGTCGCGCCGCTCACGCTGCCCGGCACCGCCACCACCAGCGAGCGGCCTCGGACGCCGGCCAGTGACCTAGACAGGTCCGCCATGGGCGTCGAGGTACGGCCGGCCGCGCGCATCACCTCGCCGAAGCCCGGGACCTCGTAGTCCAGCACCTGGCTGAGCGCCTGCGGCGTGACATCCCGAGGGCCCAGCCCAGTGCCACCCGTGGCGACCACCAGGCGACAGCGACCCGCCTGCGCAGTGACCTCCGCCACGATGGCCGGGACGTCGTCCGGCACCGTGCCGCGCTCCACGGCGTAGCCGAGTCCGGAGAGGCGCTCGGCCAGGGCGTCCCCACTCGCGTCATGGCGGGTGCCGGCGGCCACGCCGTCGCTGATGGTGAGCACGAACGCCGTGTCGATCCTTCGTGCCCTCCCCTCTCTGGTCCGACTGGCGTGCGGTGCTCAGCGAGCCCGACGTGGTCCCCGCACGCCCTTGGGCACACGGCTCGGCGGCCGGTCCGCCCGGTCCACCGAGGCCACCGGCCGATGCCATTCGCCGGAGGCCCCGCCGGACTTCTCCACCAGCCGGATGGAACGGATCTCTGCCGTTCGGTCGACGCCCTTGACCATATCGTAGACGGTCAGGGCAGCTACCGAGGCGGCCATCAGCGCCTCCATCTCGACCCCTGTCTGGGCCGTCGTGGCGGCCGAGGCACGGATGCGCAGGGCACCCGCGGTACGGTCGGGCGTGATCTCCACAACCAGGTCGGTCAGCGGCAAGGGATGGCAGAGCGGGATCAGCTCCGAGGTCCGCTTGGCGGCCATGACGCCGGCGATCTCGGCCACCGTCAGGACGTCTCCCTTGGGCGTGGCGCCATCGATGATCAAGCTCAGCGTCTCCTGCTCAAGGGTGACCTCCGCCTCGGCCACCGCCCGCCGTGCCGTCAGCGGCTTGGCGCTCACGTCCACCATGCGCGGACGGCCGCCTCGGTCCACGTGCGTCAGCCTGCGCCGGTCCCGGCGCTTGGGTGGCTCGATGGGCATCAGCGCTCTCCCTCGTCGAGGACCATGACATCCACCAGGGCGCCGGCGGGCAGGAAGTCGACCTCCTCGGGCACGATGGCCAGGCCATTCGCCTCGGCAAGGGCGGAGATGACGTGCGATCCCTGGCTGCCCGCGAGTGAGGCCCGCCAGCCGCTGGCTCGCTCAGGGTCCGGTTCCAGGCGGACGCGCAGGAACGCACGCCGACCACGCGACTTGGTGACCGGTTCGAGCAGCTCGGCCCTGATCAGCATGCGTCCGGTCGCGTCGGCGTGTCCGGCCAGGCGGCGCAACACCGGCCGAACGAAGAGCTCGAACGTCACGAAGGTGGAGACCGGATTGCCAGGCAACCCGAAGAGCAGGATCGGGCCTTCGCCGGCGTCATGGTCGCCGTCTCCGGAGCGCAGCGCGTGACCGAAGGCTACGGGCTTGCCCGGCTGGACCGCGACGCGCCACAGGTCGAGCGTGCCGACCGTGTCGAAGGCTTCCTTGACCACGTCGTGGGCGCCGACCGAGACACCGCCACTGACGATGACCATGTCCGCCGCCGCGATGCCTTCACGGAGCCGCGCCACCACCTCGTCGAAGCTGTCGCGCGCGATGCCCAACCGAAGCGGGTCAGCGCCCGCAGCCTGCACCTGCGCGGCGAGCGAGACGGAGTTGCTGTCGTGGATCTGCGCGGCCCCCAGCGACTGGCCGGCAGGCACCAGCTCGTCGCCCGTGGCCAGCACCGCGACCCTCGGCCGGCGGTGGACGGTCAGGCCGGCCTGACCCGTGGCAGCAGCCAACGCCAGGCGCCGTGGGGTGATGCTGATGCCGGGATCCAGAAGGCGCTCGCCGGCACGGACATCGCTGCCCGCCAGGCGGATATGGGCGCCCAGCGCAGCGCTCCGATGGACGGCCACGCACGCCGGCCGCTCGGCCACGCCTCGGGGAGCATCGGTGTCCTCCACCGGCACGACGGCATCCCCCCCGTTTGGCACCGGGGCGCCCGTCAGGACGCGGATCGCGGTGCCGGCACGAACGCTAACGGTCGGGGCGTGACCAGCGGCCACCTCACCGATGACGTCCAGGAGGACGGGGTCGGCCAGCGACGCACCCATCACATCCGCGGCTCGCACAGCGAAGCCGTCCATGGCGCTGTTGTCCCAGGGCGGCAATGAAAGCTGGGTGACGACCGGCTCCGCGAGCACGCGTCCCAGCGCACCATCGAGATCGACGCGCTCGGCGGACAGGGGTCGGACGCCGGCCAGCATGCGTCCCCGTGCCTCTTCCAGCCGGAGCAACGGCGCCTCCGCGACCGCGCCGTGAGTCACGTAAGCACCCGGGCCGTCTCGTGCCGCTGTCGCAGGGCACGCACCAAGCCGTCGCGGGTGACGACGCCGGTCAGGCGCTGCCGATCCTCCGCATCGACCACGGCGATCCCCTGCGCATCGCTCTCCTGGAAGCGACCCACAGCGTCCATGGCAGGCTGCGGCTCGGTCAGGGTCCAGAGCGACTCTTGGCGGCTCATCACCTGCGCCACACGCGTCTTCGTCCAATCTCCGCGCGGCACGCGGCGTATCTGGCGGAGCTCCACGGTGCCCGCCAGCAGGCCATCCACCATCACGGGATAGATAGTGGTGCCGGTGCTTCCCAGCAGATGCTGGTCGACGAAGGTGTCGAGGGTCAGGTTGGGACTGACCACGGAGTACTGTCGATCCATCACGTCACCTACGGCTACGCCTTCCACGATGTGGGCCAGCTCCACGCGCCGGTAGCTCTGCTCCGAGGCCTGATGCAGGAACCAGCCGATGAGCGCGGTCCAGACGCCGAAGACCAGGCTGTCGCCGCCGCTCAGCGCGACGATGACGCCCACCGCGATGAGCACGTACGCGAACCCTCGCCCGACCAGGGTCGCCAGGCGCGTCGCCCGCAGGAAGTCGTGGGTCCGGGCCCAGAGCACGGCCCGCAGAAGCCGGCCGCCGTCCATGGGAAAGCCCGGGATCAGGTTGAACGCGGCCAGCAGCACGTTGATGGTACCCAGGCCGACCAGCGTGTCCGAGATGACGCGGTTCAGCACCCCGTCGCCGCCGCGCATCAGCATGCCGGCCGCCATCACCGTCACCCCCAGCATGGCACTGGTGATGGGTCCGGCGATGGTGATGACGATCTCGCTGCGTGGCGTGGGCGCCTCACGATCCAGGCGCGCTGCTCCCCCGAAGATGAAGAGCATCACCTCATCCACCTTCACGCCGCGCGCTCTTGCGACGTAGGCATGTGCCAGCTCGTGAGCCAGGACGGAGGCGAAGAAGAGCGCCGCCACGATGGGTGCCATGACCCAGCGCGCGGCATCCGGGAGTCCGCTGCCGGCACTGGGCCCGCCCACCGTAGCGAGCCAGACGACGAGCAGGCCGAAGATCAGGAACCAACTGGGATGGACGGTGATCCGCACCCCGAAAAGGGTCAGGATCCTCACGCCACCGCTCTTCATCAGCGGTCCTCAGCTGCCCGGGCCGCTGGGGCCGCGGCGGCTCGCAAGGCTCGGCGGCGGGCGAACCACCACATGGCGACGCCCAGCAGCGCAGCCATGGCGCCGACGAGCGTGCTCACGTAGCGCCAGAAGAGCAATGGATAAAGCTGGACAAGTCGCTGGGATCCCGGGTCGAAGGCCCAGTTGCCGCCAGGGAAGAAGATCCGGTGGAAAAGCTCGAAGGCCGGCTCGAAGGCCAGCAGGGCGACGGCACCCAGCACCACGATGCCGGCCGCCAGCCCTCCGCCACCGCGCGCGACCCGGCGCCACGCCGCCTCCCCAGGGCTTCGGCGCAGGTGCAGCGCGACGAGGATGATGGCCGATGCCGCGACGGCCAGGAACCCGAACAGCAGCGCGCGCGCGTCACGCAGGTGCGACGCCTCCGAGGCATCGAAGAAGGCACCGCCGCCAGGTCCGGCGAAGGCGAAGGTGCCCGGACCCAGGAGCAGCTCGGTCACGGTCATATCGGAG
>JBBSMF010000040.1:0-8181 GCA_038233295.1 Candidatus Limnocylindrales bacterium
CCCAGCGACGCCGTGGCTCTCGCGGTGCGTACCGCTGCCCCGATCTATGCCACGGACGCCGTCCTGGAGCGGGCGGGGGTGACGCCGGAGGCAGACGAGGACGAGAAGCTCTCGGTCTTCCGCGAGTTCATCAACTCCCTGGACATCGACCTGGATCCGGGTGCGCCCTCAGCCTGAGCCGGGTCCGAACGCGCGGGCATCGTCGAGCGGACCCAGCACGGGCTCCCCGCGACCCAGCGCCACCTTGCGGTTCGCCCAGAGACGCAGGCGGAGTGCCCAGAAGTCCTTCACGGCTCGGTAGACGACGCGCGGGTCGGCGCCGGACGCCTGTCCCGCCGTGCGCGGGTGATGCGGCACCCCGACCTCGACCAGGCTGCGGCCCATCTCGCGCAGCTTGATGAGCAGCTCTGCTGAGAGGAAGGCGCCGCGAGACTCAAGCCGGATACCCTTCAGCGCCTCTCGACGCACCAGCTTGCAGGCACAATCGACGTCGCGCAGTCCCAATCCGAAGAAGGTGCGCAGACAGGCCCGATAGACGCGTGCGTAGGCCAGCCGGATGGCCGGATCGGCCCGCTTGAGGCGGTAGCCGGCCACGACATCTGGTGACCGACCGTCCGCGCTGCCCGCGGCCAGACGGTCCAGCAGGACCGCCAGGTCGGCGACACGGAACTGTCGATCGCCGTCCGTGAAGCAGACGAGTTCGTAGCGTGCGGCACGGAAGCCGCTGCGCAGGGCCGCCCCGTAGCCGCGGTTGGTCGCGTGGTGGACCACTCGTACCACGTCCGGACGCTGGGCGGCCAGCCGGTCGGCTATGGCGCCGGTGCCATCGCGACTGCCGTCGTCGACACAGACGATCTCGAAGTGTTCGGCAAGGCGGGGCAGTTCTTCCAGCGCTTCGAGGACCAGCGCCTCGACGTTCTCTGCCTCGTCGTGCGCCGGGAAGAAGTAGGACAGCGCGGGGACGCGTGCCTGCGTCGTGGCTGGGTCGGTCACAGGCCAGCGTCCGGGCAGCGAGGGACGGCTTTCATGCACCGGATCACGGATGGGCACGTCCGGCGGTGACGGTGCCGTGCAGGCTGGACACGTCCCGATCGTAATCGACGGCCGGCGACAGGACCCTCCAGATGTCGCCGCCGACCATGCCCTCGACGGGTGCGAGAGTATAGCGTGAGGCGATGGCGTCGATATCCTTCGGCAGGCGGATGAGGTAGACCGGGCGCTCGTCCAGGTACCGATCGATGGCGCCGCTGACATCGACCAGGCCCTCATCCAGGATCGTGCGGTCGTCCATGACCAGCACGTCGGTCCGCCGGCCCTCAACGTATTGGCCGTACCACATCGGTGTGGAGTAGCTCCACCAGGACACGATCACGGCGTCCGGCTCCAGTGCCCGGAACGCCGCGTCAAGCCAGATCCGAGCGCGGCGGTCATCCGAGGCATCGACCCGCTGGTAGGTCGCCGGTAGTGACACCAAGGACGGCGTCAGCAGGGCCAGGACCGCGAGGGTGGGCAGGGCACGGTGGAGCGCACCCCGTCGCCGCGAGCGGTCGTCGACCGGCCGGTCCACGAAGCGCTGGAGCCGATCCAACGCGACCGACGCCAGCAGGGCCGCGAAGACGACGCTCACCAGCAGCGGCGCCATGTAATAGCGCTCGATGCCCGCGTTCTGATACCCCAGCGCGAACGCCCAGGTGACCACGAACCAGAGTCCGAGAAGGACGAACTGTGGCCGCCAGCGCAGGGCCGCTGCCACCGCGCCGCCCAGTGACAGGACGGCGACAGGCCCCAGATCCAGCAGCATCTGTCGCCAGATGATGCCCATGCTCTCGGCCAGGGAGGGGAGGGGCGAGAACGTGCCGCGGAACTGCTCGCCCAGGACGAGGTAACGGAAGCCCCCGATGACCGTGCCGCCAGCATCGGTGATAAGCCACTTCTCCGGATCGGCATAGTCGAGTGGCGGGTCCATGGCTGAGCGGATCGGCAGATAGAGATACAGGACGACGGTGGTCAGCACGAGCACGGCCGCGCAGCCCAGGACGAGACGCCATCGACGCAGGAGTCCTGGCTCCACGATCAGCAGATACGCGGCGATGCCGGGCGCGAGCAGGAGGGTCAGGGCGTGGTTGCCCAGGGCCAGGCCATATACCGCGGCAGAAGCCACCAACCAGCGCGCTGCCCGAGGGTCAGCCGCGCGATGGCGCTCGGCCCAGACCAGGAGGACGACCAGCAGGAGGGCGCCCAGCGCCAGATGGAGGGCGTGGGCGTCAGCGCGGACGGCGTTGCTCCAGACGGTGGGCGCCAGGCCCATGAGCAGACCGGCCGCCAGACCCAGCGAGCGCCTTCGGGTGAGGAGCGTGACCGCCAAGGCCAGCAGCCCGGCGGCGGAGGCCATCAGGAGAGCACTCAGCAGGTTGGCGCGGAAGGCCTCCGTGCCCAGCGGCTGGAGCAACACGGAGGCGAGCCAGGCAAGCAGCGTGTAGGAGGGATATCCCGTGGGATGGGCGATGCCCAGGACCGGGCCGATGGCCTGGAACTCGGCGGAGTCCCAAAACCCGATGTCCGGCAGCAGCGTGGGCACGTACAGCGCCAGGCAGACAGCAGCCACTCCCAGGGCCGGCCAGGCGACCGCCACGCTGCCGGCCACCCCTCCCAGGGATGATCGGCCAGCGAGCCGGCTCGCCCGGAGACGGCGGCTCACCATCCCAGCGTGACGCCCCAGTAGACCCCCCAGGCGTTGATGAGCACCGAGAGCGCGACGAGGATGACGGTCAGGGGCCGCACGCCATAGAGCGCCACGCCCAGGGCCACCGGGATGACTGCGAACGGCGCGAAGTCGTTGCTGAAGCGGTAGCCGAACTGCACCCAGCCCTGGCTGAAGTGCATCAGGTTGAGCAGGGCGATGGCAGCCACTGCCAGCGCCACGCCGGCCACCCAGCGCCGCCACCCAGCGCGCCACATGGCAAACAGACCAGGGATGCCCAGCAGATAGGCCGGGCTGCTCAGGATCAGGCTCATGCCCAACGGGTCGGGGCGAAGCAGCGGACAGTCGCGGTCGAAGACGAGGCCCCAGCCCTGGGGCAAGGGGCGGAAGTCGGGATCGCTGCGATCAGCGCAGATGTCTGCCGAGAGCGCCGGCGTGGTCGGCGGCCAGGCCAGCATGATCACTGCGTTCTGGGGAACGTAGCGCGGATCCTCGATGGCCCACTCGCCGTGGCGGATCAGCTCGGGGCGCGGCGAGTACTCCGTCTCGTAGAGGAACTCGTAGGCGGGGTGGAAGATGTAGCCCGTGACGGCCAGGTTGTAGCCGAGCAGGAGTGCCACGGGGATGACCGCCCCCAGCCCGGCCGAGAGGGCGCGGCGTAGAAAGGTCCCACCACCGCCCACGAACACGAAGAAGGGCGCTCCGACGATGGCCGGGAGGCGGGCCAGCGCGGCCAGGCCCAGGAACAGGCCGGCCAGGAACTGGCGCGGCTCGACCACGCCCAGCACCAGCCGGACCCGGCCGGCCAGGCGCATGCGCCGCTCCGCGTCCAGCGCGGCGCTGATGGCCAGGAGCAGGAACGTGGCGGCCACGACGTGGGCCAGGAACCAGGTGCTGCCCAGCATCGCCGCGTACCAAGCCACGGTGCCGAAGGCGTAGAAGATGGTCGCCAGGACGGCCGCGCCGCGATCCGGCGTGGCGCTCAGCAGCATCCGCCAACACAGGCCCACGTTGATGGCGCCGATCAACGCCGCGATGAGGGCCGCGTTGGTGGCCAGCCCGAAGACCGCCACGAAAGGCAGCAGCACGATGGCCGGGAGCGGCGGGAAGGGGATCAGCGCGAAGCCGGGCTGGTCGGCCAGCGGCAGCACGTCCTGGAAGTAGTCGTTGCGGAAGGGCTCGACCACCGGATAGGGGATGGCCACACGTCCCTGGAGCCAGGCGTCGGCCTGCCAGACGAAATGGTTGTAGAAGTTGCGCCGCTCAGGGTTGGATCCCACGTAGATGGCCAGCGCCACCAGCACGAAGGCTCCGCCGATCAAGACCGGATCGACCCGTTCCAGCGTGGATCGCCAGCCGGAGATCGGCGGCTCGCCTCCCGCGGCACGGCCCCAGGCGGTGCCGGGGGTCTTCGTTATACTGCCGGTCACCTCGTCGCATTCCCCTTGGAGGCCGGTCGACGTTGACTTCGACCCCGGCGCACAGGGTCGACCGCGTCCACCAGGCGTCCGATCGCCGGCCCCGGGCACCCTCGGCGCCCTCCGCGCTCGCGATCCTGCTGCTCTCTGGTCTGGCCCTTCGCTTCACTATCGCATACATCCTCTTCCCCGGGTCCGGTTTCGAGAGCGACCTGGGTTCCTTCTCGGCGTGGACGCGGACCATCACGGAGTTCGGTCCGGATGGCTTCTATGCCAACGCCGGGTTCGCGGATTACCCGCCCGGCTACCTCTACGTGCTATGGCTCGTGGGTATCCTGGCGAACCTGCTGGCGCCGCTGTTCGGCAGCGCTCCAGAGGCCATCATCGGTACGCTCATCAAGCTGCCGCCCATGCTCGCGGACGTGGCGGTGGCCGCGGTGCTGTACCGCATGGTCACGCGCTGGTCGAGTGCGCCGGGGCAGAACGCAGCACGGCTGGGGTTGCTGGCCGCGGGCTTCTACCTGTTCAACCCGGTGACGTGGTACGACTCCGCGCTCTGGGGCCAGGCCGACGCTGTGGGTGCGCTGGTGATGTTGCTCGGCGTAGCGGCCCTCTTGCGCGGCAACCCGGAGGGGTCGGCCGTGCTGGCCGTCCTGGCCGGGCTCGTCAAGCCGCAGTTCGGCGTCGTCCTCGTGCCCATCGTGGCGGTCGTCCTGCTGCGACGGCATCTCCTCGCGCCGGGTTCGGGACCGGTCCGCCGGCCCTGGCTTGCGGGGCCGCTGGCGGAGCGCGCGAGGCGGACGCAGGGTCCGCTGCGCCTCGTCACCAGCGCCGTGGCGGGGCTGGCCACGCTGATCCTGGCGATCACGCCCTTCGGCCTGGATATCCCGGGCTTCATCGACCTGATGATGAGGACGGCCGGCGGGTACGACTATCTCAGTGTCAACGCCTATAACCCTTGGGCACTGGTCGGCGCCGGGGGCGCACCGCCACTGGCGGCCACGGGGCAGTGGTCCGAAGACGTCGTGCCCTTCATCGGGCCGGTGCCGGGCGTGCTGATCGGCACGCTGCTGCTGGCCGGCGGGTTCCTGTTGGGGTTGGGACGGCTGCTTCGGCGCTCCGACCGCTGGTCCATCGTGCTGGTAACGGTCTTCCTGTCGCTCTGCTTCTTCATCCTGCCCACGCGCGTGCATGAGCGCTACCTGTTCCCCGTGTTCGCCTTCTTGCCGCTCCTCGTGGCCGGGGCCGAGCGGAAGTGGCGCTGGGCCACCGTGGCGCTGGCCATCGGGTCCTTCATGAATCTGCACGCCATCCTGACCATCGACCTCTACGGGACGGACAACGTGGTGGGCCTGCCGCTGGGCGACCTCTTCCGATCCTATCCGGGCGTGCTCGCCAGTGTCGTGCTCCAGACCGCCGTGTTCGCCTTCGTCGCCTGGCAGCTTCGGCCGTCGGCGGCGCCGCAGCCGGATGCCCTGACGCGTGCCACTAGCGGGGGAAGGACGACTCCCTGGCGACCCGCTGCGACCCCGGAGACGGCCACCGGAAGCACCGGCCCCGTCGCCACGATCCCCACCGGCCCCACCGGCACCACCGGCCCCACCAACACCGCCGGGCTCGAGCCGGCTGCCGGCACGTGGCGGGCTCCGTGGCGAGGGCCGTCACCAAGCGTGCTGGACCGGATCGAAACCCATCTCCGCGTGCGTTCGGTTCGCGCCGATCGCTCCCGTGAGCTCCACGGGGAGCCGACAGGGCGCTTCGATCGCCTGGACCTTCTCCTCGTCGTGCTGCTCGTCCTGGGCACCGTCTCGGTCCGGACCTACCGCCTGGACGAGCCCTATGACATGCACTTCGACGAGGTCTACCACGCGCGGACGGCCACCGAGTTCCTGCAGGACTGGCGCTATGGCATCGGACACTCGATCTACGAGTACACCCACCCGCACCTCGCCAAGTACGGCATCGCACTGGGCCTCATGGCCTTCGGCAACGACCGCGTCACGGCCACCGCCGAGCTCGGCGCGAGGACATACGACGCCGCCATCGAGCAGCGCTGGAGCCCCTCCGGCCTGCCCAGCCAGCGCAACGGCGATCGGCTCTACGTGGCCACCGAGGCCGACGTGCGCATCTACGACCTGCGCGACCGTTCGCTGGTCGCGACGCTGCCGGTGCTGGCGCGGCACCTGACCGTCGATCCGACCCTGCACACGCTCTATCTCGCCGGGGCGTCGGGCGGCGTCTCAGCACTGCCCACCACCGAACTGGACATCATGCGCCGCGAGCCCTCGCGCCCCTCGCCGGCTCCCGCTCCGTTCGCCTCGCTGGACGGGCTTCCCAGTCAGGTCGAAGGGCTCTCCGCGACGGACGGTCGGCTGATCGTCCGCCTCGGGGGCGGAACGCTGGTGAGCCTGGATGGAGCGACCGGCGAGGAGACCGGCCAGGGCACGGTCGATGGCGCCAGCGACGTCCTGGGAGCGCCTTCGGCGGAGCGGGTGATGGCGGACCCGGCCTTGGTGGACGACACAGGCGCCGTCGCAGCGCGCCTGGCCGAGGTCCTTGATGACGATGCAGCCGCTATCGAGGCGGACCTGGCCGCTGCGGAGGCGCCGCTCGTCGTGGCTTCCTACCCCGATGAGGCCACCCGGACCGACCTCCAGGCGGCCATCGATGAAGGGGAGCTGCCCGGCGTGACCATCGAGTCGGGACCGGTCGTGGCCGTCGCCGGGGCGGAGGGCATCGTCTTCCTGGATGCGGCCACCCTGGAGCGCCTCGAGACGGTCACGCTGGAGGCCCCCGTCAGTGGCATGGCCCTCATCGATGGGCTGGATGACCCGACCATCTACGCCGCGGCTGGCGACGAGATCCAGACGGTTGCCATCGGTGACAGCGGGCCTGGCGCAGGCTCGGCAGTGCCCATGCCCGGCGAGATCTCGTCCGTGCTCTACGACGACGCGACGAACCTGGTCCATGCCGTGGGCCGCGCGCCGGAGGGAGAGGCGCACACGGTGTACGTGATCGAGCCCCACGGCAATGCCGTCTTCGCCGACGCGCGGTTACCCTTCGAGCCGCGCGCCACCGTCATGGACGTGCAGCAGGATCGTCCCGCCGAGGATCGCCAAGCGCTTCTGTCGCTGTCCGCCGATGGGTCGATGGCCAGCGTGGACGTGGGCTCGCATGCCTTTGCCTGGCGCTTCCCCGGCGTGCTGATGGGGGCCCTCACGGCGGCCGCGCTGTACGCATTGGCCAGGCTGCTCTTCCGACGGCGCAGCGTTGCCGTGCTGGCCGCCGCCCTGGTGATGGTGGAGGGGATGTTGTTCGCCAACGCGCGCATCGCCATGAACGACACCTACGTGACCGGTTTCATCGTGGCCGCCATGGCCGTCTTCGCGCCGCTTTACCTGGGCCTCTGGAGAGGACGTCTGGCGGTGCTGCTGGGATTACCGGCCGTGGGTCTCCTGCTGGGTCTGGCGCTGGCCTCCAAGTGGGCCGGCGCCTACGCCATCGGCCTCGTCCTGCTGCTCATCCTGCTGCGCTCCGCGCTGGGCCGGATCATCGCCCTGTTGGGCATGATCGGCTTGACGGGATTCCTCGGCTATCTCGCCGTCCGACCTCCTGAGGACGTGCCCGATCCTGGCCTGAACTTCATGTTCCTGGCCGTCATGGTGACGCTCACCGCGCTGCTGGCCGCGGCCATGGTCCGTCGCCCTGTCCGCTTCAGCCTGGACGAGTTGCGCTTCGCCGTGGTGGGGCCGGGCTTGGTGGGCGCGCTGCTCGTGCTGGCCGGGCTCGTGGCTGGGCGGGGCGCTCAACCGGAGGTCGGCGGGCTGCTCGCGCCGAACCGCTTCCTGGCGGCCGGCGCCGCGATGCTCTTCCTGGGGGCAGCGGCATACGCCGCTTCCTGGCTCGGCGGGAGGATCGGTATCGGTCCTCTGGCGCCGCTTCGTCCAAGGGATCGCTCGCAGCCAGTGGCCTCGCCGGCTCCCGCCGGCTGGCTTCGTCCCGGCTGGTTCAGCGGCATCCCCTGGCTGTTCGCCCTGGGGTCGGTCGCGGCGCTGCCCATCC